>JAVYNU010000009.1 GCA_038735125.1 Ignisphaera sp. | reverse complement strand
GTTAGAACAGCTGGCAAATACCTCATATACCCACCAAAAGAATACCAAGAAAAGCTATCAAAACTACACAGAAAGAAGGTCAAGGTGATAGTAATAGAAGAAAGTAATTAGAGGTAATTAAAATTCATGAGAAGTAATGCGAAGCCCTAAAAGGCTATAAGTCTTTTCGGCAAGATAATGAGAAGGCACAGACTAGACAGTCACGCAGTATCTGCATACTTAGTAGCATTAAAAGGATTGAAATGGCCATAAACAGCAATAACTATTTTTCAGCCCCAGAACCAAGTTCTGTAGTAGCAATGGCTTTGTGGGGAAAGTGATAAGCTAGCTCAATGTGTATGAAACTTTCTAGGATAAACTTTTCATCTCTGCTATATGTTAAAAAGCTCTATAGCAGTCTATGCTATACTTTTCTACTATGCTATGTACTCATATAGTTGGGAGGTGTTAACTTGTTCACGTACCCTCAAAGGATTTTCTCTACAGTAGGTGTTAAATATTGTTTTCTAACCAACTTGTCATTGCCTATGAAAAAACTCCTTACTTCAATCACTAATCGAAAAAGCAAAGATTTGGTTGTATTATGGAACATTTGTTGGTGCGGGGGGTGGGATTTGAACCCACGCAGGCCTACGCCATCGGGTCCTGAGCCCGACCCCTTTGACCTGGCTCGGGCACCCCCGCACAGTTTTCTGTGTTTAATATTTTTACCATGTTAAAAGTTTGGCTGTTGTGGTTTGATAAATTTATCTACTACATCTATTATTTAATCAAGCCATACAGTTTTTTGAATGTTTAAGCAATTCCTCTAACTTACTTTTATCATTGACTTGTTTAAGTATATTAATATATAATCTTATTGCATCTCTAATAAAATCGGATCTACTTCTATAATGATGCTTTCTACATAAGTCCTCCATTTCATTCAATGTTTCAATGTCGATTTTTACAGAAATAACCTTAGTTGCCACAATATCTAGCTCTATTTCAGCATTTTTGTATTTCATATACATCTACCTCCACTTTACTGTGTAGCTCATAATTTTATGCGACAAAATATTTATCTATATCTCTCAATGTCATCATGTGTCAGAAATCCATGCATATTCAAGATATTATTGCAATGACTATTCAAAGTTTATATTGTGAAGCTGTATAGCCGATGCTAGGTATTACTATAGAAATGCTTAAAATATATTCATAATATGCTCAAATCGGTTCCTTTTATAAAGCAATATTATTAGTTTTGATGTCAATTGGGTAGCCAGCTTATATATTTTTATGAAAATTAACATTTTTATGGGAATTTTGATGCGATCCTCAGCTGAAGACGTTTTAGAATACCTAATTGTGAAGGTGCTTGCAGGTAAGGATAACGTTGTCAATGCGTTATCTGATTACTTTATTATTGGTGAGAGCCCTAGTGTAGTAGCATTAAAATATGGCTTGAGTAAGCATCAGGTAAGGGGATATGCTCAACGTATCATTGAAAAAATGGGGTCTGCTACAAAGGCAAGGGTACTCTTAAAATATGCTGTACCGGTGGTAATTAAGATTAAGCCCATTGTAAGAAAACTTAATGGTGCTTTCGTTAAGTGCATGGTCTGTGGTGAGGAGCTTCCAATACAGATTATAGAAGATCATATAAGAAAGAAACATGCCACTGTCGTTGAAGAATATATGTACTCAACAATAGAATTGATTAGAAGAAACATAGCGATGGAAAGTCGCTGAAGATATAGAAAGTTTTTAAGTCTTAAGCTTAATAATACTGCTGAAATTATGATCAAGACTATAACAAAGAATAATTTTCCAACTCAGATCCCTAGAGGAAAGAGAATTGCTATAGTTATTGCAGTGATATACAGAGATTTAGCATGTGACAGAAAGTCCTGTCTATTCTCCTCAATGCATTGTGACAAATATGATAATGTGGAATTTGTTCAAAATATAGTTGATTCTATTGCAAAACTAAATGAGGTTTCATGCATAATAAGTCTCTGTGGCAATGCTCCAATAGGTAATAAGAACGTTATTAGTTTGTGTAGTGGCAATTACTCTGTAGCTAAACATAGATACGATGAAGCTTTGAAATGCTTAACATTTTCAGACCTGCTGTTTGTAGTATCAAATGGTGTAGTCATTCCAAGGACTATTGCAAACCTTTTCTGCGTAGCTCAGATGGAAAGCGTGGAAATTAATGTTCTAAATCTTAGCGATGCTTAAATACCTACTTTAGTTTTTTGGCCATCAGATATGCGTCTTCGCCGTCGAGATAATATTCCTCGAGTCTTTTTATTATCACAAATCCGAATTTTTCATAGAGCTTTATTGCAGGCGTGTTACTGACTCTAACCTCTAGATATGCCTCTGACGCATCATATGCGTAGCCCAGGGTTCCTAGAACAGCTGATAAAAGATATGTTGCTATACCCCTTCTTCTATAACTTTCTCTAACAGCAATGCTTACAATGTGGCCTTTCTTAACCTTTTTATTTGGATAAAAAAATGATTCTCCTTCCTCAATACGAGTTAGCACATAGCCAACAATATTATCATTGACTTCAGCAACATAGAAAACATCGCCATACTTATTCAGATGCTCTAACCAAAACGAGAGAGGATAGTGCTCAGGTAAACACTCTATGTTTATAGCAATAACATAGTCTATATCCTTTTCACCTGCAGGCCTTATCCTGATATGCATATTGCTACTCATTTCGCTTACCCTTCAATAACGAAAATTGTATCCCATAATATGCAAGACGAGTTCAGAAAATTAAAATACTTTGTTTCACCTTATTTTCTCGTCGATTTTTATCAAATTCAATGCCTCGGCTATTTCTAGAGTCCATGCAGAAAACTCTTTGGCTAATAAATATGTTGCTGTCGCCTCATCCACATCCTCATTTAACACCTCTTTAAACACTTCCTTAGCTATGCGTGGATCTATTCTCTTCAAAAACCTTTGTATTAAATCCTCCATTATTTTAAGCATAACAAGAGCGCGCTTTGAAGCATTTCTAACTAAATCGATATCTTCTTCGTTTGGCAATACCGTTGACAAATCTATGCCTCTCTTCCTAGCCTCATCCACATATCTCCTGATTAACTGAGGGTTTTTAACAAGCTTTCCACTACTAAGAAACATATGGATCTATAGCACCCCACATAATATATCAGCTAGTATACGTATCCCAATTCTTATATCATCTTCAGATGGGTTAGAGTAGCTCAATCTCATGGCATCTAGACACTTATTTTCATTTATGCAAAATCTTTTCCCTGGGGTGAAGACCACGCCTTTTTTCCTACTCAATTCTAAAATTTTTTCGGTATCAACATTTCTATTGAGCTTTAACCAGGTGTAGAAACCGCCTTTTGGACTGGTTCTCGATACCACATCCGAAAACTCTTCGTCTATAAGCTCTATTATGATATCTCTTTTGAGTCTGTACAGCCTCTTTGCATATTCGACTACCTTATCAACAATACCCTTCTTAAGAGCTACCTCAACGATGAGTTGGCTTAGGGTAGATGTTCCCAGATCCATGAACTGTTTCATTATATGCATTTTCTTTGTTACTTCATCATCACTAGCTATTATATGTCCAATGCGTAACCCCGGTGCCAAAATTTTGCTAAAAGAAGAGAGGTAGATGACATTACCCGATTTATCTATGGATGCTATAGGTTTTGGAGTCTCTTCCTCAAAGGTTAAAAGACCATATGTATCATCTTCAACTATAACAAAGTTATATCTCTCTACAAGTTCTAGAAGATGTTTTCGCCTCTCATCGCACATAGTAGTCCCTGTGGGGTTCTGAGCTATTGGCATCGTATAAACAAGTTTAATTCTCATCCCTTCTCTGCTATATTCCCTAATAATATCCTCCAACATTTCCACCTTCATTCCCTTATCATCAACTGGTATAGCAACAAATCTCACTCTCCTTAACTTGAATACATTCAAAGCCAGTATATACGAAGGCTCTTCAACAACAACAACATCACCAGGATCTAAGAAAACCCTTGATATGAGATCTAAGCCTTGTTGGGATCCAGAGACAACAATTATGTTATCCGAATTGGTTTTTAGTCCTCTGGTTCTATAAACAAACTTTGAAATCTCATTGATGAGCTGGACGAATCCTGTTGATGGAGCGTATTGTAGAGAGTTGTAGCCATATTTTTCAAGAACCTCTATGGCGATAGCTTCAATATCTTTTACAGGAATTGTGCGTGGGTCTGGCAACCCACTTGCAAAGTTGATTATCTTATCGCTTACCGCTGGTATTTCAAGAGAGACAAAGTTTTCTTCTAATACCTTTGCCTCCTGTGAGTACAAGTTTTTAAATATGTTTTTATGTGTTATGCCAAAAACTATTCACCTAATGCGTTAAAAATAGCGATAGGGTCTAAAAATATAAGTTTTTATGTTGCATCAAATTAGTTGAATGGTGCTTTAGGCTTTGTATCAAAGAATAGTTGTGCCTTATTGTGGAAAGCCTGTTGTAAAAAAGTATAGTGGGTTTATCATTGGGAGAAGCGAGATAGCTGTTAATATAAGTTATGTGTACATGTCAATAGCTGATGAGGCTCTCACAAAGTGTATGCTTATTGCACAAACAAGCGAGTTCGCAATGGGTTTTGTTGGCATGGGAAGGGTTATTGGTGTTGGTGTAAATGTTTCTAATATTAGAGAAGGCGACAAAGTGATTGTTTATGCTAGCAGTAATGGTGTGGCTCAATCTATTCACATAGCAGATAGCAAAGCCTTCACATCATTCAACGCCAAGGGTTTCAATGATCTGGAGGCACTAATCATAGCAACTTTTTCAATATCAAAAGACCTAGTTAAAACTGTGGAAGGCGCCAATGTGTTGATTGTAGGCAAAGACTTGTCTATAATGCCGTTTGCCCTAGAGTCCCAATTAACTTCATCAAAGATATATACAATACCGAATTACACACTATGGCCTGACATTGTAAAAGGCGAACATATCTCAATATATGATGCAAACCCTTTATACGACGTAGCTGTTATAGCTACATACGATCCCCTAGTATTGTCACTAATACCTAGAATGGCCAAAGAAAGAGCGACCATAATAATTCATCCACAGCTAATGACGCTAGTGAGACTTATGGAGTTCAAATCATCTAGTGGCATATTGTTAAGACCAATGGTTTTTGGAGATATAAGCAATGGTATCCAAGTCTATGAAAAACTCAAAGATGTTATAATCTCTCGAATAAAACCCTTAGATACGTCAATTTACCTCACAAAGCTAACACACCCCGCAATAGTGTCTCTACAAGGTCTTTAGAAACCTTGCTCTTAACTCTAGATACTTCATTGGTATACCTACATCAACTACATCATACCATGGGGGTGTCTTCCAACCATATTTTATGTACTTCTTGTATTCTTGGTCTAAGGATCTAAGAGCCTTTTTAAATCCCCCCAATCCTAGTCCATGCAATGCCCACTCAATTATAAGGTTTGATGTTTCTCTACTACCCAATGCAATAACAGCTTGTGCAAAAGCCCAGTTAGGATCTAAAATTGTAAGATCTGCAATACTATTTCTAAAAGATTCATATATGTGAACGGTTTTGCTAGCCTTTAGAACATATTCAGGTGGAAGATATTGGTATGGGGTCCACGGCTTTGGGACAAGGGGGTTCAGAGATATTTCAATAAACTTTCTTTTCTTTACGAAACTTAGCCTATGCATAAAATCCTTAAATGCACGTAATTCATCATCAACACTTAGATCTGGAAAACCAGTTATTAGATATAGCTTTACATGGTCAAATCCCAATCTATAGGAAGTATCCACAGCTTCGACTAAGTGGTCAATGCTATAACATTTTCCAATTCGACAACTATGGCTAGTTATAAGTGATTCTGGTGCTAATGTAATAGTTTTCTGACCTAAGAGTTTTATAATCTCCAATCTATTTGAAGTTACATGCTCCACTCTTATTGATGGAATTGAAGCTTTTATATTATTATCTACAAGCTTATTTAGGAAATTGTCTATGCCAGGTACACTAAATAAGGATAGGGAATATAAAATTGTTCTTGGAATCTTGAGAAACTCAATTCCTTTTGCAACAATTCTTTCTAATGTTGAAGCACTCCTATATCTAAATGGATATAGAACGTGAGATTCCATACAAAATGCGCATAGATATGGACATCCCCTAGAGACCTCAACCCTAATCCCATGGCCATAGACCGGCTCTTCATCAGGCGAGTAAAATTGCTGTATAGGATGATAGCTGTTATCTAGGTCTTCAGCAAAGCATTTTCTTTTAATATCAGGAAAAGGTGTTACACCAATACATGGCATATCCTCAAGTGCTTTCACAGGATTTTGCTCTACTAGAGAATAGACAATTTTGTCCAGAACCTTCTCTGCTTCACCAATTACAACAACATCAACAATATTCGCTAGTGGCAAAGGATTTGATGTTGGTGCTAGCCCCCCAGCTATAACCAAAGGCTTTGACCACCCTTTCTCTTTGTGCATTATACCAAGTTTATGAAGGATATAAGCGGCTGTAACATAATCTAGCTCGAAGGGCAACGAAATTAAAATGGCATCAAGTTTTTTAATGCTCATCTCAGTGTCTAGGGCCTCAATTCTCTTGCCATCAATGTCAAAAACATATCTGTAGACATGAACATATTCTAAGCTATTCAGATATGTATAGGCCATTTGAAAGAATAGTGATGATGTGGCTGCTTTATAGGGTATAGTCATCATTATGCCTATTTTAATATCGCTAGGTCTACCTTTCTTCGCTATAACATAGTTTTCTTTTCTTGGTTTAAACACTAAGGAATCGCTGTTTATAGTCATCTGCTATTCTCCTAGCACAACTATTCCAAGATCTTGTACATCAATTAATAATGAAATAAACTGTTTGTTGGTAGAGACTAATATGGTGTTGGGGTCTAGGATATCTATACACATGTCGCTTTGGTAACTCCTGTTACAAGATATAAACAAAAGTCTTGCGGGTTTATTCACATCCCTAAATATGTTTTTTATCCCAATATTCAAATCCTTTCCAAGCAACTTGATTCTAGAACATGAAGATGTTTTTAGAGAGTAGTGAGATAGTAATAGGGTGAGAAAACAGTTGGGCGACAGTTTTTCTTTAAGTCTTTCAATGTTTTGAATGGGATTTTTCGCATCAATTCCGCTAATGCATATACCCTCATCTATAAAGCGTAGTGAGCCCGCTACATATGCTCCTGCATCTTTTAGAGCCTTCACGATATATATATCGTCATCTACATCTACTATACCATAAACACTTTTATCAATTTTTAAAACATCTAGACACTGTCCTACGCCACCGCATAGCATTATTAAGTCAAAATGTCCTGACTTTAACTTATCTACAACCTCTCTACATTTTCCATAATCAATTGCTTGTATGACTGCTATTCTCAATTTCTTCATATGAGATCTCTATTCTTATCTGTGTGCACATAGAAAAGCACTCTATAGTTACTCCCAACATATCTCTCTATAACTGGCCTCCATTGATTTCCTATACCCACAAGAGCGTAGAAGCCTATTGGTCTACTACCAGCTTTCTTTAACAGCTCAAATACAGCTGCGCTGGTCCTCCCGCTTCTCACAAGGTCGTCAACCACAAGAACTTTATCACCATATTCTAGAACAGCTTCAGGAAGATACAAAGAGATTACTTCTGGTGGAGCCCGCGTGACATAGCTTACCTCAATAAACTTACTGTATCCAACCTCCTTCCTCTTTTTAATTACAACTATTTTTGTATTCAATCTTTTCGATATCAATGTAGCTAGGGCTATTCCATCAGTTTCAACAGTTGCAACAGCACTGAATCCCATATTCTGAGCCCATAACAATGCATCTATTGAGGCATAGTTGAGCAAGTCTATATTGTAAACAATGTCATATGTTCTGATAACACCCTCATCATCCACCTTGATTATCCTCTCCCTCAATTTGTTCACTATATCCTGATCCAATAGCTTTGATAACATTTGTCGTGCCCTGTCAGTCGAAGGCCTTATATCACCATGTACATAGCGCCAAAGAGTTGGTACAGTAACGTTCAATATTTCTTCCAGCTCCTTGAACTTGAAAAATCTCTTAAGACTTGAAAGTACCTCAACGATAAGCTCCCTCTCATCTATCTCCATTGCCACACCCTATACTATCTCTAATCTTTTAATAAACAAACATTTAAAAGAGAATATAAGCTGTATAGCTACGGAGTTTCATATTTAATCAATGCATATAAATATCATCTTGGGGTTCTCATAGATTCTCTAAGACCTTGTGAAATAAAGAGTTATTCTTAGGGATAGTTAAATCTCTGTTATCTACTTTGCCATTGTATACTACTTAACTGTTTCACTAAATTATTGCCATAGAAACGAGAACATTTATAACTCTTTTAGACATTCTTAAACACTGCTGCTGCCATGACAACACCTTTGATAAGCTTATTACTACTAAATGAAGCGATTTTAGATATTATGTAATCAATTGTCTCCTCTTCCTCATCACATGAAACGATTTCCTCACCATTCAACAAAATACCTGAGGGAGGTGATGCATTTACAAAAAGAATCTCTACATGCGTGTATTTTGCTAAGGTCTTCTTAACCTTTTCTGCAACCCTACCACACTTCTCCACATCCTCTATTTTAGACCCCATTACAATTAATTTAACCTGATTCATACTAGATCAAGATAAATATGTAGATGGTGTTACCATATAAAATTGGAGCAGTGATAGTCCATTCAAGATAGAAAAGCTTAAAAACTTTAATGATCCTATACTCTTACTGGAGTAAAAAGTATATAGGGTGAGAAGCATGATAAGACTTAAAAAGCTTTATGAAGACATTGACATTGAGGTTTTCAAGGCGCCAACGGAAGAGGAGTTAGAGAATCTTATTAAAGAGACAATTAGAAATAATGGAAGGCCAATGACTTGGAAAGAGCTTAGAGAAATGTTTGCAGGTGTTGCTGGTGAGGATAGATTAAGAAAGGTCCTTGTCAAACTCATTGAAAGAGATGAGCTTATAGAGCTACCTGATGGAGCTCTAGCATTACCTGGTATGGAGCAGAATTACATACCTAGAAAGAATACTAAGAGAGTTAGACCATTGGTTCCAACAAAATTTAGAGAAAGATGGGGGAACTTGGCAGCTAAGTTAAGGAAAACGGGATTACCATTAGGGGAGGCTATAAAGCAATTTGGAAGTTCTACTTCATTTGAAGAAGAGTTCGAGGAAGAATCTGAGGAGGAAGAATATTTAGAAGAATAGAATAATAGTAATTTCTTAAAGCGCGATACAATTATTTACTTTGATTTATCGTTTAATATTATAACATGTGTAAAGAAATGAGTTCTCGTAAATGTGATAAAGCAAGCGTTAAGATAATGGGTAAAGTAGCCATAATAAGAACTGAGAGGGGGTCTAAGGCGTTAGTTGGAGCTGATGATTTATGCAATTTAGCTAAAAAACTTGGTTTATGTCTCGAGAACTATAACTGCTTTTAAAGCTTGTATCTTTTTATCAATCCCCGCATCTTTGCGTATATCCCATAATTAACATATTCTTTTCTATTAATGAATTGATCCACAGTTGGCGCTCTATTGATAACATCTAATATTTTGTCGGTAACAACTATGCTAAATGCATCACTTCCTGCGCCACTACCAAACGAAACTGCTAAAATCCGTTGCCCTGGTTTTGAGTTCTCTAGGATTCTTGCCAATCCTATCAATAGTGAGCCATTGTAAGTATTCCCAATATAGGGGGTTACAATGCCTGGAATGACCTTTTCCTTTGGTATTCCAAGCATGGAGGCTACCCTTAGTGGGAATTTCCCATTTGGTTGGTGAAAAACTGCATAGTCGAAATCTGTTGGTTTTAGACCCAATTCCTCCATTAAGAGCTTTGCTGCTGAAATCACATGACTGAAATATGCTGGTTCGCCTGTGAATCCTTCTCCATGTAGGGGGTAGGGAACTCCCTCTCTACGCCAAAAATCAGGGGTGTCAGTAGAATATGACACAAACCCCTCGAAATATGCTACAGAATCGTTTTTAGACCCTATGATATATGCTGCACCACCGCTACTTGCAGTAAATTCTAGGACATCCCCTGGGCTACTTTGAGAAGTGTCTGCACCTATTGCAAGAACATATTTTGCCAATCCACTTTCTATATGTACTACCCCTAATCTTATACCCTCTGCTCCAACCCTGCAAGCAAATTCCAAATCAGCAATAGCCTTTTTGGGTTTGATGCCAAGAGCCTCGGCAATAATGGTTGCGCCTGGTTTAACAGCATATGGCTTGCTCTCAGTACCGAGATATACAGCATCTATTTCACTAGGACTGATGCCTGCTCTCTTCAAAGCATACACTGATGCCATATAGCCTATTGTAACTGAATCCTCATCTATATTACCTATAGCCTTCTCCTCAATCCAAATGCCTCTCGCAGATTCATCATCGAAGCCCCATATATCAACAATATCACTAGCTCTTATTCTGTATTTGGGTATATAAATCCCCCAGCCAATGATTCCACTTCTTAAACATCTTGGCAAATATGACACCATCTTAACGAATATTGCAATGATGCAAGGGGTTATTTAAGAGTTTGTCTGGAATTATAAAGATTTGTAACCGTTTCATGTTTCCCATGATTTCCACAGTTTAACGATGCAATCAAGCATAACTAAAGCCATGCTTTTAGTATCAAAAGTTACCCGCTTTTATAACTTTTGAATTTTGTAGTCATCTATAAAATGCATTAGCTGTCACACCATTTAGGGATTTATCTAGGTAGATATTTTTACCGATATTCGCTAACAGGTCTCTAAGGTTATTTAGGCTTTAATAATCACTATCGTTCATTTTCAAGAATTTCCCTGACCCTTTCAACTACTAGTCTAACAAGTTTTGATAAGGTATTTACAGACTCTTCTGCTTGGGATAATATTTTTTGCTCTCCTTCATCAGATATATAGAGCAATACCTTTGAAACATTTGGAACGCCTTGAGCAGATTTTATACTTGTATAACCATATCTTATCCATCCACTGCTACATCTAACAATCAATGACGTTACTTTGTCCGTAAGGCTCGGTTTAGTATTATCGAGATTTGTGATCAGATCTATTGTTGTTACCAACTCTAAGAAAATATCTCCAACAAACTCTTCTAAGACTGACGGCATATTATCGCATGGCACTATATAACCATATATGGAAAGAATTGGATAATGAATTTCGTTATAATCTAGGTATATTGCTATGCATTCGCAACCTTTTTCAATACATTCCATGGCAGCGTTTATCGCAAGATCATTTATGGGTGTGCATATTGATTTCTCCTTGCTTTTTGGCATAACCTAATAAAACCTCTAAAAGACTACTAGTGTAGTACCAATAATTACAGTACTAAGTAAAAATATTTTGCAGATAAACAATGATGGCAGTTATAAGGCCCTTAACAATAGTTATTGCAGAAGCAGGACTCGAACTCATCCCTAAGGAAATAGAGGAGCACCCTCTAGTAAAAGTCCATGCAAAAAAACGTGGAAAGAAACCTAGTGAAGTTATATTAGATATCTCGTTGCACTATAAGGCTATGAGGAACCTTGATAATTGGTTTAAGAGGGGGAGGCCTGATATTGTACACACCTCACTATTAATAGCATTGTCCAGTGTTCTGAATAGAGCTGGATTGCTGAGAGTATATATTCACACAATTAACAATCTAATAGTGCATGTAGATCCTAGAGTTAGAATACCGAGAAACTATAATAGATTTGTAGGACTTATGGAGCAGCTCCTTATAGAAAAGAAAGTTCCTCCAAATAGTCAAAAGCCTTTGTTATTGGTCGAAGAAAAGAGATTAGATGAATTTATTAAAGAAAATCGCTTTGACTATGTTGTTTTGTTACATGAAAAAGGAGAATTAATTAAACCAAGCGTTTTTGGCGAGATAATTGGAAGTAAAATGGCTAAAGGAGAAAAGACTTGTATAATCATTGGCGGTTTCCAGCGCGGAGACTTTGAACAGTTTACACTTAGTCTTACCGAAAACAAGGTTGCAATATACAAACAGCCTTTGGAAACCTGGACAGTTCTATCCATGGTTATTCACAGCATTGAGAATGCAAAAGAATTAGACAATGTACTTTGGTACTAATAGTACTGGAGATATCTAAGCATTTTAATTAGATTTGCTGGAGGTTTCATCGCTAATGCTACAGCTCCCATAAGAACAACATCATCCCCAAATTTTGTTGAAGTTATTATAGGGTGTGTCGATAACACACCTGGAGCCTTCTTCACACCATCTATAATTTTATCTATAACTAGCTCTCTATTCTTTAAAGCAACAGAGCCTCCCACAATAATTATTTCAGGGTCATATAAATTGATTATATTTATGAATCCCACAATATTGTATCTGTTAACCTCCTCTATAATTCTAATAGCTAGCTTGTCACCTTCTTTTGCCTTTGAATATATGAGTTCAGATGATAGGGTGCCATCTTTGTATGCTTTATATATCTGTGACTCTTTTTCTTCTTGGCTTAAACTCGATTCTTCAATAAGCTTAGAAGCAAATTTTGGTATGTTAGCACCACTTGCATATGCCTCCCAATGTCCATATCCTCCACAGCCACACCTCATTTTACCATTAACATCAACAATTATATGCCCTATCTCATGGGCATTACCCATTTTGCCTAGTAAAAGCGTGTCATTAACTATCATACCCCCTCCAATACCACTGCTAATTGTTACATAGACTATATTCTCATGTTCTCTGCCAAGCCCAAATATCTTCTCTCCCCAGACACCAGCAATACAGTCATTTGCCATGATTACAGGTTTTCTGAGTCTTTCCTGTAAAGGTCTTGCAAGTTCAAATGTGTGAATAGATATATTAGGAGCGTTTAGTACAACACCTGTAGCTAGATCCATTGGCCCCGCACTTCCAATTCCTATCGCCTTTACATCCATTAAAACATCTCTAAAGCTTTCCTCAATTCTATCAGATATTGCATTGGCTATTGTATATCTATCCCCCTCCTGAGGGGTTCTCATAACAATCTTCTTAACTATTTCCCCATCTTGTGATGCCAGAGCTATTCTTGTCCAGGTTGCACCAACGTCAATCCCTATGTAATGTACAACCATGTACCTTCTCCCATAAGTTTGCTCTGTCAGCCCTCTTACCGCACATCATTTATCAGGTAGGAGGTGCACACATCATCAAAAAATGTTTTATTGATTCAGCAACTCAAAAACTTTTTTGAGAACTAGATAGCCATGCGGTATTATTCTAAGAGAACCTTTTGTACAACATTCATATTCTGTAAACTTTTCGAGGCCATCGAATCTCTTGAGGCTCTTCGATGCTACTATGAGTGGAACCGGATCACTTGTATGCGCTTTAAACTCTGGTGGTGTTGCATGGTCAGCTGTCACAACAATTGCTACGTTGCTTAAATCTACTGCCTTTATAAGAGGTGATATATAGAATTTGTCTATGTTTTCTATTGAGAGCACCTTTCTCTTCTTATCTCCATCATGACCAGGTTCATCAGGTCCTTTCAGATGCACATAAACAACATCTACTTCATTTAGCAACTTGAGTGTTGCCTCAAGCCTTTCTCTCAAATCCTTCTCAGCTATTCCAGAGGGCGGTGATACCTCTACTGTTTTCATTCCTAGTAATCTTCCTATACCTTTCTCAACAGGCATTTCTGCAACAATGCCAAAAGTTTTTCCATAGATTTCGCGAATTGGTTTAATTTTTGGATACCTATCCTCAGCATCTCTAAGGAGAATAACATTAGCTTTTGGAAGTCCTCTCATTGCTCTCTTGATATTCACTTGATGAGAATCTAATATTTCGACGGCTTTGCGCGTGAATTCGTCTACAAGTTCACACGTTATCTTAGCCTCTTCGCTATTGTCAAGAGGTCGGCATTTGGCTACAAAAGGTTCGAATTTATCAAGGGCTATAGATACTCTGCCAACTTTATCATAGGCTGGGTCAGTATTTGACACATTTGCTGACAGTCTCTTTTCTCTACTACCTATAATTACCACAGCACGATGACCTATGGTAGAATAGACCCTTGCATAACCACCATATTTACCTAAATCAATGTTTAGAGATTTGGCTAGTTCTCTTGCCTCATCTGATTCTAGGCTCCGCCCCACCCTCCTATCAACTATCTTCATATTTTTGCTATCAATTGTAGCGAAATTAGCTCTAAATGCAACCTCAAAACCCTCTGATATCTCGACACCGACACCAAGAGCTTCTAATAGACCCCTTCCAATATTGATTTCCTTGGGATTGTAGCCCAAAATCGAGAAAACAGCTGCATCGCTTTCTGGGGCTGTTTCATTGTCTATAGGATAGAAACAGCCAGCGATTGAAATCTTGGCTAATTCTTCAAGGCCTTGCATTTTAGAAAGCTCTAATGATGTTGGTCTATATTTAAGTGTGTCAGCTACTCCATCCAATACTATTATAATGGTTTTCTTCATGAGCCCTTCCCTACATCTCTTAATACTGCTAAGTGCAATTATACACATCAAGTAATTAAGTCTAACCTATATAAAAGTTTATAAAGTAAGTAAGGATTAAATTGATATGACATGACATTAGAGTCTGATAAGATAGGTGTTATAATATGGAAGCGGTATTAACAAGTGTTAGAAAGGTAATTAGGATTGGGGAAAGGAGTATTGGTGTTACAATACCAAAGGAGTGGCTATCTGTACTAGGAATATCTGTTGGAGCAAGTGTTGAAGTGACGCTAGGTCCTGGATACCTCTTGGTAAAGCCTCTTTCAACAATACATCCAAAGATAACACAAAGTATAAAGATCAAGCATGAAGATGAAGAAGCTCTATCGAGACTCATAATAGCGAGCTATATTGAGGGATTTGATGTAATATCAATTGATGAGTCAAAGGATCTTGCACGAAAGGCCTTCCAAAAAATCTCTATGAGATTGCCAGGAGCTATTGCAATGGAGGGACCAACATTCAGATTGAAGATTTCTGTAGATGAGTTCAACACTGATCTTGATGAAGTTATAGGAGCTATGAAAACTACACTGTCGATGATGTTTGATCTGATAACAGACTACTTTGTGACTGGAGATAAGTCAAAGCTTCAAGAGGTTATTAGGCTGGATGATGATCTTGATAGACTGCATTTCCTTGGAATGAGAACTATAAAGAGAACTGCATTTAGAGATCCATCGCAGGCAATAAACAACTCTATCATAATTAAGAGCTTAGAGCACATTGGTGACACATTAGATAGAACATCGAATACTATACTGGATCTTGGGTTCGATGGGTTTCATAAGAATGCGAAGTGCAAAGATGTGTTCAGAGATATATTCTCAAAGGTATCTTCATATGTTTCAAAAGCTGTTAACTCTTTAACATCATCCAATCTATCACTAGCAATGAAAGTTCTCGTTGGCAGGGAAGAGTTGGCAAGAGAGATTCTAAATAGTGTTACAGAGTGTTCTGATATTCCAGGGGTTTTAGCAATAGCCCATGAGGCTGTTGTAGGTGTTTATGAGGCTGCTGAGATAGCTGAGGTTGCAACAATTAAAGCGCTCATGACTGTTGGAAAGCCAGAAACTGTTTTGCCAAAGATTGAGATGCCTCAAGAGCCTTCTGAATAGTTTCTATTAATCCAATAACCTTTTTTACAGTCTCGTTAGCCATGTAGATAAGATCCTCGCTTAGCAAGCCACTTTTTTCAGCGTTTTCAAGTTCTTCAACGTCTATCATTCTTAGATTGTTTTTAACTATACCAATATCTATTATTAGATCAAGATACTTAATTACATTGTCTAGTGGGCAATATTCTGGTGGTGTATTAATGTTTATGTAAATTCCTTTTTCGTTTCCATATTGATCCAAATACTTGTGTACAATGAACCATTCATCAAATGGTATTAGAGTTAACGCGATGTCTCCTGCCTTTCTCTCCACACCTATACCATCATATATGCCACTTTTCTGAATAATCCTCATGCCCACCATTGCTAATCCTATGTCAGTTTTGATAATATCAATTATTTTTATTGGTCCTATCTCTATGTGCCCGCCGCCTGGCTTTTCATGTATAATCGTTATCTCCCTCCCTATGCTTCTATCAAGCAAAAACTCCTTTATTGCGCTGTCCAAAACCTTTTCGCCTACTTTGTTTGCCACATAATCTAATAAGTCAACACAAACATCGATAGATTTTCTGCATGTTCTTAACATGTGATGATTTGGGGTAGTTGGTACTACAGATCTCCTCACAATATCCAGAAATTCCTTAGAAGCCCTATTCAATTTTATGAATGCTATTGTTTCACCTTGGTATAAGATTGTTGGAAAATCCTTTAAACTAGTATTTCGAAGTTTCATGGCCTCATTCACAGCAACCTCGAGGTCCTTTCCAATTAACTCTAGTGGGGCATTCTTTGCTGAGCTTCTCCATCTTATACTAAAACCTTGTCTTGTTATTTGCGTTGCAAGACTGTTTAGTGTTGTTCTTCTATCGAAGTCTCTAATATGTTCACTAAAGTATACTCTACCACCCCTGTCATCTAGCAATACTAGAGTGTCTCTCAATATTGCTACACCTGGTAAAGCGACAGCCCTTCCAATCTTTGGGTGTTGACTTGGTTTGACAATGTGGGCAACTGTTATAGCACCCTCTATACACTCCTTTATATTCTGAAGCACAATCTCTTTACCATTAACAGTTTCGCCAATACACCTACCCATTCTATCAATACCCTTTATCTTAACGGATATTGTTGTATATGGGCCAAGCTCTTCATAAATATACGTTGTAAAAGGTATTCTTGCAATCATCTCATAAAGCAACGCCTCAACAGCATCAGGATACCCAACTATTATCAATGTATTAGGATCTTCATCGCTTTCCTTTACAGTTGCATGTGGCGCCACATCACTTTTTTCATCCATTCTTAATCTAGATGCCAAATTCTTTGATAGATCAACAAGCTCAAAGCCAGAGTCTATTATAATCCTTGCCAGTGCAGTTGCGTAAGGGCCTCTAACTCTATATCGATACATCTTGAACCTCTCCACACAAATTCTTATATTTGGTTAGTCCTTGACTGTTTCAAGAATTGATATTGCTTGCCATAGAAGGGTTCTTGCATGCAAAGGCATATTGGGATCTTGGCTAACCTCATCTAATACACCAACAGCATTTGCTGCTCTTACACCTGCCGTAAGGTTTTTCTCGTTTAGGGCTCTTATAGCGTACATAGCAGCCCTTCTAATATTCCTAGGTATCGACGGATCATTCATCACTCTATTCAATATCAGCAGAGCTTGCCTAATCTTTGCCTCATTATCATATTGAGGTATTCTCGATTCAAATCTTTTTTGAATATTTGAACCACTACTACCACCCTCTTTCTGCTGGCTGCTTTCAGCAACCATTATTCTCACCCTAATCTCCGATATATTGATTCGCGAGTTTATAGGTTTTTGAAGCAAGAAACTTTAAAACTAGGGAAAACTACATAGTCTTTTTTAAAGGGTTTATAAAAATGGTTACAGTTAGATGGCATGGTCATGCATGCTTCGAGATAGTCACCTCTAAGGGTACCGTTATAGTGTTAGACCCTCATGACGGCTATAGCATTGGGTTAAAGCCGCCAAGGACACAAGCAGATATAGTATTAATATCTCATGAGCACTTCGATCATAATGCCTATGCAGTTGTAGCTAAACCAAGTGCAATTGTCTTGTCTACGTTTGTGGGAGAGAAAACTATTGGTGATGTAGTGATCAAAGGTATTGAGGCGTATCACGATAGAGAAAAAGGAAAAAGAAGAGGAAAAATATCAATATACAAAGTAAATGCAGATAACATATCCTTTGTTCACTTAGGAGACCTTGGACACGAACTTGACAACACATATAAAAACGCTCTTGGAGATATAGATGTTCTTATGATCCCCATCGGGGGAACCTATACAATAGATCCCAAATCAGCTTGGAATGTAATAAACCTGCTGACACCAAAGATCGTTATACCAATGCACTACTGGGTAAAGGGCTTAAATCTCCCATTAAAGACTGTAGATGACTTTCTATTCCTAAAACCGATTGACTGGAATGCTGTCATGGTGGGATCAAACCAGATAGTTATAGAGAAGGGGAACATATCAAATAAGGTTATATATGTAATGTCTCTCCCAACATAATTTAAACACAATATTTTTCCATTAATATAATTCAATGTATTTCAAAGGGTTTGAATAAGTTGGTAATGTTTAGATGTGTACTCAAAGGTTATTGCTGCAAAAAGTATTGGATTCCAGTAACACACTTAGATCTGCTAAGGCTTCACATATATTCTAAAGTAGAGATAAAGCCAAATGTAATAAACTTATATGAGTCATCGCTTTACGATGATCTAACATATCCACGCGTGATGTTCAAGAACGAAAGTTACTTCCTAGCCTTAAACTCGAAAGATGATGGTTCATGCATATTTCTCTCTAAAGAAGGTAAATGTAGAGTTCATCCGTATAAACCACTTGTCTGTAGGTTTTACCCATTTGTATACATAGAGAAAGAGGATCACATTGACATAGATATCAATGAGAATGCTTTAGGAGAATGCCCAGGTCTAATCATAGATAAAAAGCCTATACAAGATCCTGTAAAGAGAGATTTAGCTAGACTAGCCCAAGCAAGAATATTAGAACTTAAGATGTGGAATGATGTAGCCGAAAAATGGAACAGTAGCCAATATAGCAAGAAAGAATTTGATGATGTAGCCGAAAAATTTTTGGAATTTGTAATTAGATACGCAGAAGAAGATAGAAAGAAGCTCGTGGAAAAGGGTTTGTGGATCCCTTAAATGTTGAAACTTTATAAGTCTTGAAACCGAGGTTGTATAGAATGTGGAGCCTTGAAGAGGTGATGGCTCTGGTATCCGCATACTACGAGGGCGCAAGAGTGCCATGGGTTCCAACAAGAGAGGAGTTACTAGACATGGTCATGAGGTTGGCAAATGTGAAATCCGAGGATATCTTCTATGATCTTGGTTGTGGAGATGGCAGAGTTGTCTTAAGGGCTGTGAAAGAAGGTGTAAAAAAAGCTGTATGTGTTGAAATAAACCCAACACTTATTGAAAGAGCAAAGGAAAATGCTAAAGCAATGAATGTATTAGATAGGATAGAATTTATAAACGAAGACTTTTTCAAAGCTAACCTAAGCGAGGCAAGCGTGATATACATGTATTTGCTGACCTCAGTAAACAAGGCACTAAGACCAAAGTTGGAGACGGAACTGAAAAATGGAACAAGAATTGTCACGCTTGACTTTGAAATACCTGGATGGAGACCTGTTCAAGTAGTTGAAGTAGCATTGCCTATGAGAACAGCAAGACTTTATCTCTACGTTAAGGGTGTAAGCGATAAATAGATGAATACATCTATATACCTTATATCTACTGAATCATTCCAGCAACTTTTTTAGCTTCTTCAATTATTTTTTTAGCCTCTTGATTAGCATATAAAGACGTTTTTGGATCTGATTTCATATCAATACTTGCAATATTCATGAGTTCGTTAGATAATCTATTGAGTCTGTCAAGATAAACCTCCATTATTGGTATAGAACCCCCTATTGTCTTCTTCAACTCCTTCACAGTCTCTTTAACAACCACAATCGATGAAATAGCTTGGTTTAGAGCCATAAGAGTTTCGAGTTTTAGAATAACTGTTTCGAGAAATAGATCAATACTATTCAACTTCTTTTTCAACGATTCTAGATTTTGCCTCTCTTTCTCAATACCTTTTCTGTTCATATTGGTATGCTTTGAAAGCACTTCAACCCTTTTAATATTGTTATCAACAACAATCTTGTAATACTCTATCTTATTGTGAAGCTCCCTCAAAAGTGCTACGCTTAATAGAAGCTTTGGCTTAATACTCATAACCATCTCAAAATATATTTTAGCCAACTATTTATGTTATAAAAAGTAAAGCACATAATTTAATTACAGCTATTACATCCTCTCAATGAAAGTTCCTTGCCTGTAAACGATGGCAAGACTTTTTCCTCTATATTCTTCATTTTTTTCTTTGCAATCCATAGAAATGCTTTTATAATTAGTTTTAGTGGTTCATACTTAATTCCTCTCATGTAAAAGTTTGTTACTATATCTTCTTCCCAGTGGACAGTATGCCAAAATGCTACCCTCATAGCTTCAGCATGCTCTGGCGTTATCTTCATACCTGTTACACCCCCCTCCTCAGATTTTAGTGCACCCATGGGCACGAAAAGCATTGGCACAATTAAACTTCTATACTTTCTTAATCTCTCGAGCAGTTCAATTGTTTTGACAACGTCGTCAGGCTCCTCACCAGGAAATCCTAGTATAAATGTTGCAGCAGGTATTATTCTATGATCATGCATTATAGCAAATGCCTCCTCGACTATATCAGGCCATTCCTCAACCTTGAACGGAGCTGCTTTCGCTGGCATTATTATCTTTGCTAATCGTGGCGATCCTGTTTCTATACCCACCTCAACACCCAGATAGTTTTGTTCAAGTCTTGAATATATGATGTCGGTTATCTTTGATATTAATTTGTGCTTTCTTTGAGCGTATACTATCGCTGCTAGCGATGCGTGTGCCCATGCTATACTATCAACAATTTTTGCAACACTATCATGAAGCTTTATCAAGGCCTCTTCATTTATCTCTATACCCTTGGCCCCATATAATAAAACATCTTCGCTATGCAGAATAGCGCCTTTAATGCCTTGCCTCTTATTAACTTTTATTTCTTCAATTATTCTCTCAATGGGGATATGTCTAAGAGGTCTTAATGTTACACTACAGAATTTGCAACCTCTTGGACAACCTCTCATAATCTCTACCAATCCATTGACACTTGCGCCCTTGATCAAAGGTATTTTATCTATCGAAGGTGATTCATGAGCGCCAACAGATATATATCTCGGTAGCTTCTCTCCATTCAAAATCCTCTTAGCAATGTCAACAATAATTTCATCAGCCTCTCCCTCAACAATAATATCTATCCCCCATCTATCTACATACTCTGGTACCCAAAGCCATTGCCAAGCTGCCGGCCCTCCAACTACAATTTTTACGTTTTTACTTCTCATCTTCTGCACAGCTTCGCTATTCATGAGCTTGAAGAAACTCTTTCTATTGACAGGTTCCTTACCTGTTATAAGCCACCATTCAGAACTTGGAGGCCCAAAAGCGAAGAAGTCATGGTGTCCTATCATTAGAATTTTGGCTGTATCCACATATCTATCCAAGTAATCTGGATCTATGATGTAAGCCTCTAGCCCAGCATCTTGCAGAGCTGCCTCAATTTTTCGCAGACCATAGGGAGCCTCACGCGGTCTACCAAATTCATCAACCTTCGGTTTAGGACAGCAAAGATACATCCATAGCGATTCTGGAATACCAATAGCAGGACCTGTGGCTAGAAAGCCTATAAATTCTCTTCCATGATGATTTGTCATCATGCTTCTATCAGTGGTTATAATTATCTCAGCATTAAGTCTACTCATATAATCAAAACCTTGTAGCTAAAGTGATTTATTCTTACATATGACATAGGAAGGTATATATACCTAGTCACCATTAGAAAATATGAGAGCTTTTAGAAATTCCATGGATTATCTATTGCTAGGGTGCCAAGGTTGAATTTGAGAAGAAAGAGAGTGGAGGCTATAACAACAGCATGGAGCATTATAGTATCTAAGCCCGCCAAAAGAAGAGAAGAAGCAATTGATATACTAAAGAGTGTTTATAGCAGTATGGGAGTGGAGCCTATAAGGGGTTCTAGCAGCCCTCCTGATCTATACGATAAAGAAATGGCATCGCTTTATATAATTGGTAAATGGGGTCTTGGAATAGATAAAGAGCTAGATGACGAGACCTTGAAATCTTTGTTCTCAACAGAGATGGTGTTTGAAACAATGATGAAGACACTCAGCATAACAACATCTAGAGAAGGTTTTTGTGAAGCCATGGGAGATCTGTGCTCAAGGTTAAGCGATTCGTTTATTGCAAGGTTTCTCAGATTTGTCTTCACATTGTATTATTTTGGGTTTGCGAAATTCGAAGATCTAGCGATGATAATGAGAAAGCTGTATAACTTCTTTGAACCACTACAAGAAACTGTAAGAAGGTTTGCCAAATTTGTTATAGCATATGAGGTTGGATCTAGAATAGCCTCTGGTCAGATAAAAAGTCAAATGGATATCAACATGTCAAAGAATATTATAGCACTTGAAATTGGAATACCAAAGGCAATACCATCAACAAGCTACATAATTGAGGTAAGTAAACACTTTTTTACCCTACCAGATAATATAGTTAAAAATATCCTTATATCGAATAGTAAAAAAGAGCAGAAAAGTGAGGATAATGTATAGGGTAAGCATTGAGAAAAGATACATTGTAAAAAAAGGTGATAAAAGAATAATTGTTGAACTCTGCAGATCCCAAGATGGTAAACTCTTCGCTGTTCCAATACTTATTACAAGACATGTTTACACATTATCTGATGGAACTGAGAAGGAATGGGAATATCCAGAAAAAGAAGCAGAAGAAATAGATTACATGTCCTTGCCCAAAAACGTGAGAGAAGCCCTTTCAAAGATAAATATATGATATTTTTCACGAAGCTGATGCTTAATAAAGCTTTTAGGCATTGAAGTTTTCCTGTTGGAAAAACTTTAGTTTTAAGGTGTAAGGTATTTGGGTTTAGACATAGTTTTTTCAAACGACGGCTTCGCATATGCTCGTGAGTTTAATGATGATGCTGTGTATAGTTTTCTTATTCCGCCTATTGTGAATTGGTTTAAGAATAGGTACGGTTCTCTTACACCTCCACAAAAAATGTCTATTCCATATATTAAGAGCGGTTATAATATACTGATATCGAGTCCTACAGGTACAGGTAAGACACTTGCTGTTTTTCTTCCAATAATAGATGACTTATATAGACTGGCTCTAAATAATGAATTGAAAGATCAAATCTACGTAGTTTATGTATCTCCTCTCAGAGCACTTAACAATGACATGCAGAAAAATCTTATACAACCCTTGTCAGAGACCAGAGAATATGTAAGAAATGAGCTTGGAATCGAAGTAGATATAAGAGTTGCAGTCAGAACCAGCGATACATTGCCAAATGAAAAATCGAGAATGCTTAGAAACCCTCCACACATACTTATTACAACCCCTGAGAGCCTAGCACTGGCTCTAAATGCACCGAAGTTCAGAGAAAAACTTGCCACCGTCAGGTGGGTTATCGTTGATGAAGTTCATGAGATGGCCTCGAGCAAGAGGGGGTCACATCTAGTTCTATCACTTGAAAGATTGGTTGACCTTGTCGGCAAAGATTTTCAAAGGATTGGATTAAGTGCCACTATATCCCCTCTAGAGGATGTGGCAAGATTCTTAGCTGGCTTCAATAGCGATGGTTCTCCAAGGCCAATTGTGATAGCTGATGCCCGGTTCTCTAAGCCACTCGATATAAGGGTTGTAACACCTCGCCTTGATCTTGTGTATACACCAGCTAATGTATTAAATGAGGCGATATATGAAGAACTTACAAAGCTGGTTCTACAGCATAGAACATCACTTGTTTTCACAAATACCCGTAGTGCCACGGAAAGTGTGGTCTATAAGTTGAAGAAGAATCTCAGCTCCAATGGTGTTGTTGACGCTGATGAAATTGAAGCCCACCACAGTAGTTTGAGCAGGGATGTCAGACTCGAGGTAGAGGATAAACTTAAGAAGGGGCTACTAAGAACTGTTGTATCTTCCACAAGCCTCGAGCTTGGCATAGACATTGGCTATATAGACCTTGTTGCTTTGCTTAGCAGTCCAAAAAGTGTTACAAGACTTTTGCAAAGAGTTGGGAGAGCAGGGCATAATGCATATGAGGTCAGTAAGGGTGTTATCATTGTTGTTGATAGAGATGATCTAATCGAATGCACTGTTCTTTCAAAGCTTGCCCTAGAAAGGAAAATAGATAGGGTTAAGATACCTAGAAAACCACTTGATATCCTAGCCCAACACATAGTCGGGATGGCTATTGAAAAACCTCGAACAATTAACGAAATTCTAGCAATAGTTAGAAGGAGCTACACATATCACGATTTATCAGAGGATGAATTGATGACCGTGATAAATTATCTGGCTGGTAGGTATCCTGGTTTAGAGGACTATAATGTTTATGCCAAGATACGATACGATGAAGATACAAAGACTGTTAGTAGGAGAAGAGGAGCGAGAATGATATACCAACTCAATGTAGGTGCTATCCCCGATGAGGCTAAGGTTGCAGTCTTTGCTGTTATTGATAATAAGAAGAGGTATATCGGCGATTTAGAAGAGGGTTTTGTGGAGATACTTACACCAGGTGACATATTTGTACTAGGCGGTAAAACGTATAGAGTCTTAGCCATACATCCAACACATGTAGTTGTAGAGCCAGCTAAAGGCGAGAGGCCTACTGTTCCCTCTTGGTTCTCTGAAATGCTTCCACTAGCCTATGACTCAGCTTTAGAGGTGGGCAAATTTAGAAGGGTTGTAGCCGAAATGATCAATACTATGCCTAAGGATTATGTTATTGAATGGTTAGTTAAAGAGTATGGAATTGAACCCCATGCTGCAGAGTACATCTATGACTATATCTATCAGCAACTTTTGTTCACGAAAGGCAAAATTCCTTCGGATAAGCTTATATTGGTCGAGATATGGCCTGATAGAGAGAAGATGGCCACAAACATCATATTCCATAGCCTATTCGGTAGAAGAGTCAATGACGTACTTTCAAGAGCGCATGCCTATGTACTTGCAGATATTATGAAAGAAAATGTTAAAATATCCGTGACTGACAACGGATTCATGCTAACCATACCCGGGCATGTGTCTATCCATCAAATCAGAAAAGCTATTAATAGTGTATCTAGCCTAAATGTTGAAGAGATTGTTAGAAAAGCTGTTAGAAAAACAGAGCTATTCAAGAAGAGGTTTAGACACTGTGCCGAAAGAGCATTTATGTTGCTAAGACGTTACAAAGGTGTTGATGTATCGATTGCTAGGAGACAAATCAATGCAGAGAAGATTATTCAAGCTGTTGAGAAATACGAAAAATTCCCAATAATTGAAGAAACATATAGAGAGATTTTGGAAGATTTCATGGATCTAGCACATGCAAAGGAAGTTTTGAGAAAGATTGAAAGTGGTGAGATAAAGATAGAAATAATTGAGAGCTTCTATGCTCCAAGTCCATTTGCACACAATATTGTTGCTTACGGATATAGTGATGTTGTTTTGATGGAGGACAGGAGAAAACTTATTGCAAGGCTTCAGGACATGGTTAAAAAGGTTTTAGAGAATGAGGTAAGACAAAATTTAAAGAGCTCAGCTATGCAAACACAAGAAATGGGTGTATTCATAAACTCATGATGATTGTTTCAGTCCGCTCTGAGAATGTGATGATGTCGGCACCCACTGACAATCTATAGCACCATATGGGCACATCATAGCGCATACTCCACAACCCACACATTTGGTATGATCTATTTTTACAAAGCCGTCAGATCCAATATAAAATACTTTGTAAGGGCACTTAGAAACACATAATAGACATTGATTGCAAATCGCATGGTCTAAAACTGGTTTGCAACGCAATCTCATCTGGAGATTGTATAGTACATGTGATAACAATATCTTGCACCAATAACTACCTAGGAAAATATAAAGCTTAAATACACGTATAGCTCTTTCTCCAATGATTATTTTGAATTTTCCTTGAGTATTTCCAGATCTTTATTCTTCTCCCATAAAGGTTTATATTATCTCAATTCATTACCTACGATAGGAGTCTTATTATGAGAATTGATGAAAGTAAAATAGAAGAAGTCATATCTTCTTTAGCATCGATATACATGGCTAGATCAAGAAGAAGTAGAGAACTGTTTGAGCGTGCTCAAAGGGTGTTACCTGGGGGTGTGACATATCATATCAGATACTTTTCTCCCTACCCTCTTTATGTATCAAAGGCTAAGGGTTCAAAGATCTGGGATGTTGATGGTAATGAATTTGACGATTATTGGATGGGGCATGGGGCACATGTACTGGGTCATGCCCCAGATTTCGTTGTTGAAGCTGTTAGTGAGGCTTCGAGAAACGGTACCCATCTGGGCTTTGAGAATGAGTATGCAGTCAAATATGCAGAACTTTTGACGAGGGCCATACCCAATGTTGAAATGGTGCGTTTCTGTAACAGTGGCACCGAGGCCAATATGTATGCTGTTAGACTTGCTCGTGCATATACCAAAAGAAGATATGTTGTTAAGATAGAGGGTGGGTGGCATGGGTCTCTTGATCAACTACATGTTGCTGTTACACCTCCATTCCATGGTACAGAGTCCCTTGGTATTCCTGAGGAATTCATTAAATACACCATTGCTGTTCCATACAATGACTTGAACAAACTTGAAAATGCGCTTAGAAATTTTGATGTTGCAGCAATTCTTATTGAGCCAGTTCCAGGCTCTGGTGGATGTATAGAACCTGGGCCTAACTATTTAAAGGAGGTTAGAAGGCTTGCGGATGCTCATGGAGCACTACTAATATTTGATGAGGTTATAACTGGTTTTAGACTTGCCTTGGGAGGAGCCCAGGAGTATTTCAATGTTAAAGCTGATTTAGTTGTACTGGGAAAGATAGTTGGAGGTGGATATCCTGGGGCAGGCGCTTTTGCTGGATCCAGCGAATATATGGAGCTGTTAAATCATCTAAAGTATCCAAATCCTCGCCAAAGAGTTTTTCATGGAGGAACATTTACAGGCAATACAATAACAATGGTTGCAGGCTATGCCACCATTAAGTATTTGTATGAGAACAGATATATATACAACGAATTCAATTACAGATGGAGTTCAGCGGCCAAGGACTTGGACAAAGTTTGTCAAGAATTCGACAGAATTTGTTGGATAACTTCTGTAGGAAGTATGATGGGCATACACTTCACATTGAATAAACCGCGAAACATTGCAGAGGCATATATGAATAGATTGAGTGAAAAAATATACAAAGCGTTGCATATGTACATGACAATCAATGGTATTGTGTATATGACTGCCGGTATGCCCCATCTAATGCCATCAATTGTCCATACAAACGAGCAGGCTAGAAAGCTTGTGACAATGTTTACGCTATTCCTATCACAAATTATAAAATACATAAAGATGTAAACATTATGAAAAACAGACTTGATGCTATTCTTAACCAAAAAGAGTTCTCGATTAATGGATTTAACTGTTTATCTATAGACATTACACAAAGTAGAGATATTGTAGGGCGTGTGCATCAATAGAGATAAGGTTTGTTGGTGCGGGGGGTGGGATTCGAACCCACGCAGGCCTACGCCATCGGGGCCTAAGCCCGACCCCTTTGACCTGGCTCGGGCACCCCCGCACAATTTTCACTTATTTTTAACTGTGTTTGAGGTTAATAATTTTTGTTGTATATTGCATAAGTTTTACAATTCCATTAGTTGAAATTCTATGATATAGACTGTTGGGTCCGAATGAACTCTTTTGCTGCCATATATTTTTGCAAGGGCCTTTAGTAGTTCTTCCCTAGTGTTGAAGCCATCAGCTTTTATTTCAGCATCTGAGAGCTCACTTAGTTTTTTCTTCTGAACCTTCTTAACAATGGCTTTTCCTATTCTTACATGACCAACATAAATTTCTACAATTTCGTTTTCTTTCAGATCGGTTGATAATCTTATTGTTGTTCTCTTCTCTCCTGAAAGTATTTTCCCAGCGTAATCGAGTTTAAAGACAAGTTTCTTCATCTCTATTCACATTATTACACTTCAAACATCTACTCTTCAGAAACCTCTTCACCTATTTCCTCAGGCAGCTTCACTATCAAAAAACCTTCCCGAAGTATTTTAACAAGATCTCTCCTCGTTATTTCCTCAACCACTTCTCTGAATCCATCAAGCGGATTCTCAGATCTTATCTTTACATCAAGCTTCTTAGCAAGATTCTTAACAGCTGTCAAGCATTTTTCTCTTGCAATGCACACATCACATCTGCAGTACTCCCCCTTGACAAATGCAAATCCTATAGTTTCATCGACAAACCCCCCCTTATTAGGAAATATTATCATTCTAATAGACCCTTTCTCATCAATGTCGACATCATAAACTAAAAATAATCGTGCAGCAACATAAAAACGGCCATCTCTATATACAATTAGGCCATTTCTTTTGAGAGTATTTAAATGTCTGTATATCGCTGTTCTTGAAATACCAAGCGAAGAGGCTATTTCAGCTGCCGTAGTAATGCCTCGCGCCATTAGAGATATTATTGCACATCTAATCTCATTCTTTATACAATTTTCAAAAGTTCTGTAGTTTACCAATCTAACAATATCTACCTCAGGATAATTCGATGGTAAGGAGAGAGACAATATTCTTTGTGCATAATCATGAAGGGCTTTTATATTTGAACACCCACAATATGTTGTATTAGTAGCCATAAATTTAAATATCTTTATAGCAATTAGTGACGAACGAAGCTTGCATTAATTTTGAATTCTTGTAAACTTTAAAAAAACTATCATATTGGTATTCCTACCTCTCTTAAAATTCTACGAAAATTTTTCCATATAACCTCCTTGACAATCTCTGCATCAATATTCTTAATACTAGCAATAATAGAGATAAGCTCAGGTATCATGTTAGGCCCTAGTAGCAGTCCTCTGTATCTATATGGTCCATCAGACTCCGTCACAATATTCTCTAATGGTACATTTCTTATTATATCTAGATGTTTCTTCTGTATCTTTGCTGCTACATTAATTCCTATGTAATAACCATTATCAACAATCTCCTTTAGAAGCTCTATTGGACCTGTATACCAGTGGAATATAGCCACCTTTATATTGCTTTTCTTTACAACCTCTAGGGCCTCTCTCCATGCATCTGGTGCATGGATAGACAAACCCATGTTATTTCTTTGAGCAATATCAACAAATCTTATGAATAACTGATATTGTATATCAAATGTGTTGAAAACAAATCTTTTGTCTAAACCTATTTCGCCAAAGAATCTAACATTGTTTTTCTTTGCTATATCCTCAAAGAACTCCATATCAACGTTTGCAAAATTTTTTATATTCCATGGATGGTAACCTATAGCTGGAACAACATTTTGGCATCTTCTTGCAACCTCTATGGTTTTCACACTGCTTCCCATATCATCTGAAACGGCCAGGAATACGTAGCTGTCTTTACAAAGATCTTCAACATCTTTATCATATTCATGCAAATGTATATGAGAATCTACAAAAGGTATGGATAGCTCTTCTTGGCCAATCATATGCACTACTTTCCCCTTTCAACCATGTACCTTATTTTGATGCATTCTCTAGCACAAACTTTCTAACCTGATCATGTTTGACATGTACAAACTCTGTAAAGTTTTCAAGTGGTATATAAACAAATCTATCCAGTTTATAGGTTGGATGCACCTTCCCAGTTACATTGATTTTATATCCACAAAATGGACACCTCATATCCTGTGTCAGATTAACCTCTAAAATATCGAAACCAAATCTTCTTATCAACATCCTTCCACAATTTGGACAATAAGTGCTTTCCAGTTTGTGCCCTGGCACATTGCCTAGATAAATATATTTCAGACCCTCATCTTTTGCTACTTGAGCGTGTCTCTCGAGTGTTGTAAGAGGTGTGGATGGCACGTCCAAAAGCTTGTAATCTGGATGGAACCTGAGGAAATGTACAGGGGTTTCAGGGCCAAGGTTCTCTACAATCCATCTAGCCAATTTTTTAGCCATTTCAATATTGTCTCCATATTTTGGTACAACAAGATCTGTGACCTCTATGAATACTCCCTTTCTCTTTAGCTCAGCCATAGCATTGAAAACAGACTCTATATCAGGAACGAGGCTAAACTTTCTTGCAAATTCTTTATCGCCATTACCCTTTAAATCGACTGTTGTAGCATCAATAAACCTTGAGACTAGGTCTATAGTATTATCAGTCATATAACCATTTGTCACCATAGTGTTAAACAGTCCTTGCTTCTTAGCCAAGATTCCTATGTCATAGGCGTACTCTATGAAGACTACAGGTTCATTGTATGTATAGGTAATACCCTGGGCACCATAGCTAAGGGCCAGCTCAACTGCAAGCTCTGGTGGAAGCCTCCAACCAGCTATAACTCTTCTCTGACTAATATCCCAGTTTTGACAAAAACTGCAAGCCCAGCTACACCCTGTTGTGGATAGGGAGAACACCATTGAACCTGGATTGAAATGGTAAAGTGGTTTTTTCTCTATAGGGTCGATAGCAACAGCTATAGCAAGGCCATGAGATGCCAGGTAAAGCTTTCCATCAAAATTCCATCTAATGCCACAAAATCCATACTGGCCATCCCTCAACTTGCATCTTCTTGGACAAGCTGTGCACTCTACAATCTTTTTTGAGGAATCAATAACCCTATAAAGCATAGCCTCCTTGGGCATATATCAACACATCTATTGAATCATCCTCTGATTAAAAACACTATTAGATTAATATGTTTAGCTGATTTTTCTAAGAAAATAAAACAGTGTTTGAGTTAAAAATAGTTATAGGGCTGATTTCATTATGTCTTTTATTATATCGGCTGTTAGCGGAAATGGAGAGTTGTTATGCATATAGTTGAGTCTTGTTAATGTATATTCAATTATCTTCTCTATATCTCTCTCTGTAAAACCGTAGTCACTTAGCCTCTCATTGAATCCTATCCCTTGCTGGAATCTCTCGATAGCTTTTTGAGCCTTTTCAGCATCTTCAGCTATCGGCTTTATTGTTGGATCTAGGATTTTCAGTATGATAGCAGAGTACTCTGGAACCGCTTTATGTGTGTAGAAAGCTGATCTAGGCCCAAGTAATGCAAGGCCGCAAGCATGTGCTAATTTTGGCTGTAAACCGCTGAGAGCATGTTCGATTGCATGTATTATATGTGTTGATCCAGAGTCTATCGCTATTCCAGCTATCATTGAGGCATACAACAGCTTCTCTCTCAACTCAATATTTCTTAAATCGTTAACAAGCTTTGGAAGATTTTCTGATATTAGCATTGTAGCCTCTTTTGCAAGAGTTTCTATGAGCAGGCTCCTAACTTTTGAGGTTGCAGATTCGTAAACATGGTAAAATGCATCTAGCGCTGTGTACATTGTTTGTCTCTTATCAAGTGTGAGTGTATATCGAGGATCGTCTATAGAAACCTCTGGGTACTTGGGGCTTAGCCCATGTTTCTCCTTAGTATCGTCAAGAGTGATCACAGCATATCTATCAATTTCTGTTCCAGTACCGTGAGTAAGGTTTATCGCAAGAAGTGGAACACTTCTCTTGGGCTTTCTAACACCTTCCGCATACTCCTTAACACTTCCACCACTCAACGCTATTACAGATGCCATCTTTGCTGCATCGATAGGGCTGCCTCCGCCAATTGCTATAACGAGATCTGCACCCTCGTTCCATATCATCTTCGCTAGTTCCTCCACCTGGCTCGCCCACGGATTTGCAGATATATTGTCGTAGATCACATAGTTTGTCCCAAATTCCTTCAAAATCTTTTCAACATCCCCCAGAGCTCCGCTGACTCTCGCTGATGTTTTTCCAGCTGCTATAACAACTTTCTCATGTTTAGATATAAAATCTTTTGCATTTTCTAACGCATTAACCCCGAAATGCAGTGTTGTTGAGGCATATCTCAGTGTAAAAACCATATATATATCGCCTTAAATCAAAGATTACCGAAAACATATTTTAAGTTTTGTGTAGATGACCGTAGCTTTATAGAGATGATTATGTCAAATGTCCGTTTCCTAGCAAGAGTTTTTTATCATTAGATAACCATCCTCGCCATCAAGATAATACTTCTTCAAGATTGCTTCTATTCTATATCCAAGAGATTTATAAAGATTTATTGCATTTGTGTTGCTGACCCTAACCTCTAGCCGATATCTGCATACGCTGAATAATGTACGCATAGCATTCTCTATTGTTTCCATCAATTTCCTTCCAATACCTCTCCCCCTATATCTCTGGTCAACGCATATCGAGACTATGTGACCAAACCCATCAATTCTTATCATACCTGATACATACCCTACTATAGTTTTTGTATCGTTCTCTTCAGCTACAAAAAACAGCTCTGGATAAAGCTCATAGAGCATTCTTAGAACAATTTCTGGATATGGATCTTTAAAACATTTTTTCTCTAATTCGTAAATGCTTTCTATATCATTCCTCTCAGCCCTTCTAATCACTATCATTATCAACCACTTAACAGAATGTAAGTTGATATTCCAGCTGCAATGGCAATCACAATGATATTTACAATGTCTAGAAGCCTCTTGTCCACAACAATCCTTAGCATAGTTGTATTCGGTATGATGGATGATAGAAACACAGAGCCATCTGTAATGAAAAGTGGTATTGCATTGAACACATAGAGGCTTAGATTAACCATTACCACAAAATTAATGTAATTTAGAATATCAACTAGCATTGGATTGTTATAGGGAGCTCCACCTTTCAGCACCACCAAGTTATTCTCCATTGACACGCCTATACATGGTGTATTATTGCCAAGCTTCTTGTTATATGTATCTATAACCGCTGAAACATTTTTGCAGATGCCATTTCTACATATAGTAAATGTTACATTCTCTCCGACCTTAAGCCTCTTTAGAACATTGCCAACATCATCGACACTTCTTATTAATGAGCCATTAATAGAGTAGAGTATATCACCTCCTCTAAGACCAATTTTTTCTGCTGGACACACCACATTGCTACATATACTACAATCAATTGATGTAACAGTAACAGCTTGAGAAAATGAGATGCCGGTAAATGGCAATAATGCTATTAATGCTATGCCCATCAAAGCTATTATGGCATTTGCTAGCGGGCCTGCCGAGGCTATCAACGCTTTTGTCAACGACGATGCGCTCTTAAAGGAGTCGTCGTCTAGTTCAACGAAAGCCAACGGTATTAAAAAGGCTATTCCAATTCCCCAGCTCCTAATATCGACACCTTCTCTCAGAGCAGTAATTGCATGAGCAAGCTCGTGGAATGCAGCCCCAATTGCTATAGATACCACTAGGTATTTTAGTATTGATGTGAATGTGAATAATATTGGGACAGGAACTGCAACAGGTTGTGGAGGATTGTTTGAGACTCCTGCTGAAAACATGATAAAGTCTCTAATCATTCCAATAAATATTGGGACAAAAAATATATAGAATAGAGCCATGCCTACAAGCATCGATAAAATTACAGCAATTCTTATTGGTTTTATGACTGACATCTTTTTGCTCGACTTAACTTCTTTTCCGATGTAAAGCAAAAAGCCTCCGAGAACAAGCTTGGCTTTTGCCGACGCTAGTCTAACCTCTTTATCCCCAAAGAAAATGGGTAAGATAGTGAAGATTATTATCCATGCCAGCATTATATACAGTATTGCTTCCAATTGATGCCCCTCAAGTTGCTTCAACAATGGTTAGATATAAATTCTCCCTAGTTTTAAACATTAATTAGCTTGTTACACACATTAAATATTGTGTCGAATACAATTAAACGTTGTTGTGGTCTAATGAAATGTCTTATGGTTATAGGAGAAGGGTTGTATATGATGAGAGTAGGTGGAATATTCTTAGGAAGAAGAGATCCTCAGCAATAAAAATGCTAGAGACCCTTTCCTCCTGTGGAATAATAAACCCTATTGTTCATGGTAGCGTTGCTAGAGGAGATGTTAACGAGCGCAGCGATGTTGATGTTGCTTTGCTTAGACCTTATTCACCCAGTCTGCTAGAACTGTGTATTGAGAGACAAGGCTACAGCATATACAGCAAGAAAATTGTTATGCCAACGCCAATCCACACACCCAAGCTATACATCTATCTTGACCCATTCGAAGAGCTTATCATTTCAGATCCGCTGGCAGAGTTGTTTCCAATTGAGGTGGAGTTTTACAAATTTAGTGGAATGGTCGAGTACAATGATCTTTTGAGAGATGTTAGAGTGGTAGGTGTTGATAAGAGGCTCATGCTTATAGAGCCTGTTGAAGATGGTCATGTAGAGACCCCTGTTGTTGGTAATGAAGGCTATGTCGCGAAAAAATTGAGGGTGTCTATAGAGGTTGTTCTTGATAGAGTAGAGGCGTTGACAAAGAGGGTTAGAGAGGGTCATACAGGTCTTTTCATCGAGTATGAGGTGCCGATTAACACAGATACAGAAGCCTATATAGAGTTTCTCTGTAGAGAAAATAGTCTATTTAGAGATAGGGTAAGAGACTATGGGCTCTGTATATAGAGTAGAGGGAAACGATATTATTGGCTATTGGTACAAAGAGCTCTCGAAGGGCTGCAGACTTTGCATGAAAGGATTGAAAATAGTTATATTTGTAACAGGCATTTGTGGAATGGACTGCTATTATTGTCCAATTAGCAGAGAGCGAAGATCTTCAGAAGCTTTTTATGTAGACGAAGAGAAGATCTGTGGAATGACCACAATCATTGACGAGGCATCTATGGTGAGAGCCGAAGGTGCATCTATAACAGGTGGCGAACCTATGCAGAGATACGACCTAACAGTCAAGACCATCCAGCTACTTAAAGATGTGTTTGGCCAGAGCTTCCACATACACCTCTATACATCTGGTCTTGGCGCAACAAAAAATGCTATAAAGTATCTCGATATTGTTGGTCTTGACGAGATAAGATTCCACATAGTTAACGATTCCATATGGAAACTCATCGAATATGCTGTAAAGAATACTGCGATGGATGTTGGGATAGAGATTCCAGCTATACCCAGAAATGATGAGGAGATCTGGAGAGTTGTGCTAAAAGCTGATAGCATAGGTGTTAAATTCATTAACCTGAATGAGATGGAGGTTAGCGAGACTAACCTAGATAGAATCCTGTTTAGAGGGTATGGGATAGCCGAGAATGGGAAAACAGTTGTTGGAAGCATGGAAACAGCTAAGAGAATCTTAGCTAAGGCAATACAAAGCGACATATCCATCCCAATCCATTTATGCCCAGCGCAATTCAAGGACTCAATTCAGCAAAGAGCTAGGATGCTTAGAAAAGCTAGAATGTGTGCCAACATAGATGATAAGGTCTCAGAAGATGGTATGATAATCAGAGGCGATGAGGAGATAGAGCCACGGTTAGATGTTTGCGCACCTCTACTTAGACATTAGACTAAGCTCATTGTCTTACTCACATAGAAACTGTTTTATAGCATCATAATTTATCTTAACATATCTCTCCAGACTTCCAACATCATACCAAACACCTCTGTGAATATAGGCCTTCACCTTATGTCCCCTCTTAATAATCCATGGCACTAGATCACCCATTATATCAAATGACTTTCCCAAAGAATATTCAACATTATTCAGTATCTGAGATTCCAACACAATCACACCTATTGAAACATATAGGTTTAGCCATGGCTTTTCAACCAACTCCACAACACTGTCATCATCACTAACCCTGGCGACGCCAACAGGTACTTGATATCTGTCAGCAAGAACTATGGTGACATCCGATTTTCTATTTCTGTGAAAGGATAATAGGTCGTAGATGTTAATAGGCGCTATTATATCTCCATACCAAATAATAATCGTGTTATCCTTAAATAAACCATTTTTGAATGCTTTTAAGAGTGCACCTCCAGTCCCACGATGCCCCTCATCATCTAGACTATATCTAATCGAAACTCCATGTCTAGATCCATCGCCAAAATAGTTTCTTATCTGCTTCCACTTGTATCCAACAAGAAGAACAAACTCTTTTATGCCAAACCTGTGAAGCCAGCAAATTATATGCTCTAGAAGAGGTTTTTCTTCACAGCCAATGGGAAACATCGGCTTGGGAACAATTTCTGTGTACGGCCTAAACCTCGTTCCCTCACCACCTGCCAAAATAACAGCGACGACATTCTCCTGAGTTGCCAGCTGCATGAAAACCACTATAATATTGTATACAATACAACTACTCTTATAATTAACGTTAACATAACTATATAAAACTTTTTGATTATCCCAAAACACTATATTGAAGCTTTTATTCAAAGTTTTTATATCCGCCCTCGAATTACTATTACAGCTTAGAATGGTGTTTTTTTCTTTGGGTAGTGCAAGCAGTATTATGAAGGAGATAGAGTCTGAGGCTGAGAGAATTATTAGAGAAGCTGAAGAGAGAGCTTCGAAGATAGTTGAAGAGGCTAAGAAAAAGGCTAGCGAGATTTTAAATGATACAAGCTATATTGATGATTTGAACAGGTTTGCAAGGGAATTAGAGGAGGATGTGAATAAGGAGTACCATAATATAGTTGAAGAGGCTAAGAAAAAAGCAGAAGAAATAGCTAGAGCATATAAGAAGAACATTAATGAGATTGTTAAAAATATTGTATCAAATGTCATAGGAGTTGAAATTGGCTAGGTATCGTTCATGAATATAAGATATGCTATTCTCAGCGACCCTGATATAGCATTAAAAGCCTATGTGATTGTTCCACGCGACTATGCTGATATGACATTGGAAAAGGTAGTGAAGCTAGGTGCTTTTGAGCCTATATCGTTGGAGGAGAAAGAAAAAGCTAGAGAAATTGAAGAATACATTACCTTAGTTGAGAACTGCAAAAAGTTATTTGACTCAATTAACTCATTTATAGAAAAGCCATTAACTATAAAAATTGAGGAGATGCCAACAAGTACCAAGCAGGCTCTTCAGAGTCTATATAAAAAACTTGGCAATGTGGTAGAAATACTTAGAGAACTCGATAAGAAGAGGCTTGAGAATGTTAAGAAGCTAAGAGAACTCAATATGATAAGAAAATATCTTGACCAAATATCGAGTATGTATAGCAACGCTGATATAAGTGTTCTAGACTATGATGGTGCTCTAATTGCTGTAAAAACGTTTCTAGGTTCTAAAAACGAAATTGAGTTATTGAAGAAGAAAGCGAAACATGTATTGGGAGAGACTGTCTTCGACGAACAAAACGCTTTGGCCACAATTGTTTTTGATTCAAACCTGCTGGAGAGCATCCTAAAGGAAGTTGAGCAAAGGAATGTTAAAATTGTAGAGTTTTCAAAAGTATATGGATATGTTCCTCTTCTAAAAATTGTTGAGGCTATTTATAAAGAGAAGTTGAACGTAGAAGCAGAGTTAAGAAACATTGAGAATAGAATTGACGAAATTATAAAGGGTAACGCATATGATATTGCCTTGTTGAAGACTCTTGTAGACATCGAATATGGCAAAATTGAGTTATTGAAAACGGCTTTAGAGTCGAAGTACCTGGTGTTGCTTAGCGGCTGGGTTTTAAGGTCTAGAAAGGAAGAGTTTCTAAAGGAGTTGAGCAAAGTACCATCCCAGATAATATTCGAGGATTCTCCCGAGCCCCCTGTGGAATTTAACAATTTGAAGCCGTTCAAACCCTTTGAAATGTTTACAGAGTTGAATGGCTATCCATTGCCTAGGGAATGGGATCCGACACCCCTACTTACATATTTCTACGGAATTTACTTCGCTCTAATGTTTCCAGACATAGGCTATGCAATAGGTCTGCTAATAGGTTCCAAGTATGTCCTACCCTATTTTGTCCAAAACCCTGAAACCCTCCAAAAGCTTAGAAAAATAGTGTATATAACGGCTTTTAGCGCCATGGTAACCGGACTCCTCTCTGGAAGCTTTCTAGGCTCGCTTATAGGCCAATACATATCTCTTGTACTGTCTCCTATCCTCCCATCTCCGCCACCAAGACTTTTAAATGTTGAAGCTACGGTAACGTATATGCTATCATCAATTAAATTGGCGTTGCTAATAGGATATATAAGCATATTAATAGCACACATAGTCGCAATAGCAAAGGCTGTTACAAAAACACATGATCTATGGACGGCAATACTAGAAGTTTGCATGGTCTTATTCATAATATTTGGGCCGCCGCTTATAACATACAAGGTCTCGTTTCTAGGAATGGATGTTGATATATTCAAATTAGGTAGGATAATACCTGCTAATATAATAGAGTGCACGGTTTATGCAACATTAGCTGTATTCATACTGTCCAAGGTTAAAACATCGGGTCTTATGGGAATGTTTTTCTGGATCTTTGATGTTATTGGCATCTTGGCTGATAACATGTCGTTTATTAGAATTGCTGGAATAGGTGCTGGCTCAGCTTTACTAGCAGAAATTTTCAATGTATTTATATACTCAGCTTTTCAGAGCGCATCGACTATAAATATAGCTGTAGGGATTGTGGTGGGACTTATAATGACTTTCATACTGCATTTATTCATACTTGGCGCCTCTGTTTTGGGTCCCTACATACACTCACTTCGATTGATAACATATGAAATGGCTACGAAATTCTATGAAGGAAGCGGAAAAAGAATTGCACCACTAAGAGTTGTGCTGGGTCCAGTGAAACTTGGGTCAACAAAAGAATTGATTTAAACCAACAAAATAATAAGGTTAAGGTATTGAAGAGGACAACTGGATCCAAAAACTTTTAATCCAGTATCACTTATTTTAGACCGAGGGATTGAATCAAGATGAGCAGTGATATACTTGCATTTATAGGTCCTGGGCTAGCAGAAGGGCTTGCATCTGTGGGCTCTACACTAGGAATTTACATAGCAATTTCAGCAGGGATTCCAGTAATAAGTGAGGATCCTGCTCAAAGAGGTAGGATATTTGCTCTAGCTTTTCTCCCTGCTACCCAAACACTAGTCTACGGTTTTATCTATATGCTGATGAGCTATAGCGCTTTCTTACCATCTCTACTCAAAAAGTACTCTTCAATACCACCTCATATTGCAGCAGCCGTATTTGGCATAAGCATGTTCGTTGGCTTAGTAGAACTCTATTCAGCATATGCGCAAGGAAAGGTTTGTGCAGATGGAGCGGCACAATTGATAAAAACGCGTGGAGTGATATTTGGCCCCACAATAATTTTGGCCGCGTATGAGGAGTTGTTTGGCATTCTTGGCATGGTTTTTGGCATAATGTTTATGTCTATTATTACCAGTTGGTAAGCGTATATGAGTGTTGAAGAACTTAAAAGAGCTGTTTTAGAGAAAGCCAAGATAGAGGCGGAACATATTTTAAAGAAAGCTGAAGAAGAAGCGAAAAATATTATAGAGGAGGCTCAAAAGAAGAAGTTGATGCTCATTGAGGAAAAGAAGAAAGAGATAGTAGCTAAGCTAAATCCTGACGCTAGAATAGCAGAAGCCAAGTATAGGGCAAGACTTATTCTTGCTGAGGCAAAAGATTCTATAATTAGAGAGGTTGTAATTCATGTTAACAGTATTTTAAATTCTCTACCACAAAACATAAGATTTGAGTCAATAAAAAGACTTATTGATGAGTCTATACAAGAGGTTTTAAATTCAGTTGGCAAAGTAAATAGTATTACAATTAGAGTTTCGTCTAAAGACATAGACTTCATTGATGCAATTAAAAGATATGTTGAAGAATCTTATAATATAAGAATTGAAGGTATATATACAACAAATATTATTGGTGGTGTGATAGTAGAGTGCATGAATGGGGAAATAATCATTGATAATAGCTATGAGGAAAGATTGAAGAAGGTACTCAGAAATATGATGCCCCAACTAGCAAAAATTGGTTTGTGATGTAAATGACGTATAAGATGAGTAGGTATGGGCTGAAAACACTATTGATAACCCATCTAGATAAAAATCCAAAACTCGAAGAGGCTATCCAGATAGCATTAGAAAATCAGTTCATAGACCTCCCATCGGTGCTGTCCAGATATAATTCGAGAATGGATTATCTCAAACTAGCATCAGCAAAGACTATACATGAACTGGAAGAAAATTTAATTGGGTTAATAAAAAATGAGCTGAATTATGTTTATAACCTTCTTCCCGAACTCTATTCAAAATTCTTTAGGACATTTCTAACGATATATGAACTTGATTTGATCTATACTTCGATTATGTCCTCTAAACATTTCAATGAGATGAAACCAAGATTTTTAGAGCCTAAAGACATGAATATTTACATGTATTGTACAAAAGAAAAGACCTATGAGTGCCTCTTATTAACATTTCTAAAGCAGCTCAAAACAGATTTAAAGATGGCAGAACATCAAAAAACACCTAGAGAGAGTTATTCTAGAGCCCTTGGTTGTGTGAGTCTCCTGGCTGTTTCAAAGTATTTGAAATACATATCTAATTTAGAGAGGCTTGGTTTTACAACAGCGAACTCCATAGAGAGTTTCACCAAGCAAATTATTTCAGCTACTAATATAGATGGTGTAGTTCAGCATCAATTAGAGAATTCCGCAAAGTATCTCTATAATATCATTGTATCACATCCTGCTAAAGCAACTATATACGAAGCCCAATATGTATATAGCAAATGCAGAGAATTGCTAGCGTTATCTCCCCAGGTCATAGATTTGCTAACACTATACCTAATTAACAGGTATTACGAAGTATACGTATTAAAGTATGTATTTTCAGTTTCTTGGGTATTCAAATGAGTTTGCCAAGAGATTTAATCAAAAAGATTTGTGCTATAGTCAGAAAAGAGTTTGAACCACTTATGAAGATTCTCGGCATTAAAGATGTTTATGTAGCAGAGAATTGGAATGATGCCAAAGGTATACTGGATAAACTCTTGGTGCAGAACGATGTGGCTATCATCCTTATCCAAAAAAGTTTGGTTCCCGATGGGAAGAGTTTCATTGACTTGAATTTGTATAGGTTATATCCGATAGTTGTAATTATACCTGACGATAAAATAAGTTTATCTGCATCACTACAAACTTTTTATGGAGAGCTTATCCGAAAATATATAGGCTATGAAATTCATTTAGGGTAATTTTTATGAGTATTAGAACAGGTAAAATATATAGAATTGCTGGTCCACTTGTTATTGCTACTGACATACCTAGTCCAATGATGTATGAAGTTGTTTATGTTGGTAAAGAGGGGCTTATTGGAGAGGTTATAGCTGTTAGGGGAGAGAAGGTATATATACAAGTCTATGAGGAGACAGCAGGTCTTACTGTTGGGGAAAAGGTGGAGGCAACGGGTAAGCCTTTGTCAGCAGAGCTTGGACCTGGGTTGATAGGATCCATATATGACGGTCTTCAGAGACCTGAAAAAGAAATTGCAAAGCTATTTAATGATATATTCATTAGGAGAGGGGCTAAGGTTGCCCCACTCGATAGAAGTAAGAGATGGCATTTTGTAAGGGAGAAGAATATCAATGTTGGTGACAAGGTTTACCCAGGTGACATAGTAGGATATGTTGATGAGACCCCCCTTGTAAAGCACTATATCATGATTCCGCCAAATGTCAAAGGCGAGCTTAAGTGGATTGCTGATGAAGGTGACTATGCAGTTGAGGATACTATAGCCACCGTCTCTTCTGGTCATCAAGAATACAATGTCAAGTTATATCATGTTTGGCCAATTAGAATTCCAAGACCATACACCGAGAAGCTAACCCCAATAGAGCCTCTGATCACAGGTATTAGGGTTATAGACCATGTTTTTCCAATTGCAAAAGGTGGGAAGGCAGCTGTTCCAGGAGGTTTTGGAACAGGGAAAACTGTTATACTTCAAGAGATAACAAAATGGAGTCATACTGATATAGCAATATATGTTGGATGTGGTGAAAGAGGTAACGAGATGTCAGATGCTTTAACAAGTTTTCTAAAGCTTATTGACGTTAGAAGAGGGAGGCCAATGATGGAAAGATCGGTCTTCATAGCAAACACAAGTAATATGCCTGTTGCAGCAAGAGAAACAAGTGTTTTCCTAGGTATTACAATTGCTGAATACTTTAGAGATATGGGCTATGATGTGATAATGGTCGCCGATTCTACTAGTAGATGGGCTGAGGCTATGAGAGAGATAAGTGGTAGAATGGAGGAGATGCCAGGTGAAGAAGGATTCCCGGCGTATCTAGCTAGCAGACTATCAGAATTCTATGAGAGGGCCGGAAGAATTAAAGCACTTGGAAGACCTGAGAGATTTGGAAGTGTAACCATATTTGGAGCTGTATCGCCGCCTGGCGGAGACTTTAGCGAGCCTGTAGTAAGAAATACTGTAAGATATGTCCAAAGCTTTTACGCATTAGACTATGGACTTGCAACAAGAAGGCATTTCCCAGCTATTAACTGGCTTACAAGTTATAGCATGTATGTAGACTTTGTTAAGGAGTATTGGGATAAGGTAACAGATGGCAAATGGGGCAAGTATAGATCAACAATATTGAGAATACTTCAAAGAGAATCTGAATTAAGTGATATAGTCAGACTTGTAGGGCCTGAAGCACTTCCAGAGGAAGATAAGCTTATATTAGAGGTGGCTAGGATAATTAGAGAAGGCTTTTTGCAGCAAAGTGCTTTAGACCCCTTTGACGCTTATTCACCTCCCGAAAAAGGAATTATAATTATGGAGGCCATAATGGAGTTCTATAGAAGAGCTTTAGAGGCTGTAGCAAAGGGTTTGACTGTTGCTAAAATAAGAGAATTTAAGAGTAAGTATATGCTTTATCAAATGAAGTTCTATTCACTTGAAGACCTCAAGAAAGTTATTCCACAATATTTTGAAATACTAAACCAGGAATTTGGCACTGTGGCGAAACAATAATGCCAAAGGCTATTGAAACTCCAAGGCTAACTTCAAAAGCAAGCAAGCAAATACTTGGCACAAGAGGTGCACTAATATTTGTAAAGGCGTTAGGTGGTATAAGCTATGGGGAACTTGTCGAAATAGATGTTGATGGGGATGTTAGATTAGGGCAAGTGATAGATGTTAGCAAGGATGTTGCAGTAGTTCAGGTGTTTGGCTCATCTCTTGGGATCACAGCAGGTAAGACTGTTGTGAAATTCCTTGGAGAAACATTAAAAATTCCTGTATCTTCTGATATGCTTGGAAGGATTTTCGACGGGCTTGCAAGACCAATTGATGGAGGGCCTCCAATAATTCCGGAAGACTATTTAGATATTCATGGAGAGCCTCTGAATCCCGCCATAAGAGTCCCACCTTCAGAGTTTATAGAGACAGGGGTTTCTGTAGTAGATGGTATGCTAACCCTTGTTAGAGGGCAGAAGCTACCCATATTCTCAGGTTCTGGTCTACCTCACAACAGATTAGCTATGCAGATAGTTAGACAAGCTGCTGTAAGAGGAAGTGGTGAGAAATTCGCTGTTGTATTTGGAGCTGTTGGAGTTACACATGAAGAGGCTATGTACTTCCTAAATGAGTTAAAGGCTATGGGTGCACTAGACAGGACAATAGCTTTTATAGCACCCGCCTCAGCGCCAACAGTTGAAAAGCTAGCACTACCTAGAACAGCTCTGACAGCAGCAGAATTCTTTGCATGGAAATATGATATGCATGTTCTAACAATTTTAACTGATATGACTAATTATTGTGAGGCTTTGAAAGAAATTTCTGCTGCTAGAGAAGAGGTCCCAGGTAGAAGGGGGTACCCAGGATATATGTATACAGATCTTGCAACAATGTATGAAAGAGCTGGTAGGGTTTCAAGTAAAAAGGGTAGCATGACTATAATGCCAATTTTAACAATGCCTGATGATGATATTACACATCCGATTCCCGATTTAACAGGGTATATAACAGAAGGACAAATTGTTTTATCTAGAGACATGTGGAGAAAGGGTATATACCCACCTGTCGATATCTTCCTCTCACTATCTCGATTAATGAAGGAAGGTATAGGGCCCGGCAAAACTAGAGAGGATCATAGAGAAGTTTTTGCACAGCTAATGACATCTTACTCTGAAGGCACATACCTGCGAGAACTTGTTACAATTGTTGGAATTGAATCTCTGTCTCAAAGAGATAAGAAATATCTAGAATTTGCTGATGAATTTGAAAGAAGATTTATCAATCAAGGAGAGTATGAAAGAAGAGAAATAGAGAAAACACTTGATATCGCATGGGAGCTTCTCTCAATGCTACCAGAAGATGAACTTAGGCAAATAAGACCAGAGACTATCAAGAAGTATCATCCAAAGTATAGGGGAGGCAAGACTTGAGTAGTGAAATAATAAGGCTTCCAAGACCAACTAAAATAGAACTCATAAGACTTAGAAGAAGACTTGCGCTAAGTAGAAGAATACATAGGATTTTGAGAGATAGACTAACTTTTCTGATGCAGGAGTTCTACACAGTTTACAGAAAGGCATATGAATCTAGACGCAGACTACATGAAATGCTCAATGAAATCTATAACAGCTACTCGTATGCTGTCGCCATACACGGTCTTGAGACCCTCAATATGGGAGCAAACACTATTAGTGAGACCGTAGAGGTTGTGGCGGGTACAAGAAATGTTATGGGCGTTGTGGCGCCATCTATGGAACTATCTTCTATACCCATGCACTCTCCTGTATTGCCAATCGAGGTTGCAGATATCCAGGTAAAACGCAAGGAGTTTTTAGAGATGCTTGTTTCCGTTGCCGAATACGAGAAAGAGTTAATCGAGCTGGCTATGGAGATTTCAAGAGTAAAAAGAATTGTTATGATGCTAGAAAAGGTTTTGATACCAAGGCTTATCACAACTATAAGATATCTCATGATGAAGTTTGATGAAATGGAGAGAGAAGAGAAGATTAGAAGCTTGAAGGTAAAATCGTTATTACTTCAAAGATTTGAAAGCATATAGAACAAGCTCCACAAGCTTTTTTGTGGGAGCTGCTGGAATGCCTAACCTAGAAGCCCTAGCAATTCTATACACATTATCTGATGCTAACATCGATGCAAAACCCTTTCTATAAGCTTCAACAATATACTCGATATTGTCGTCTATAACAACAGCTTTTGTATCATCGAATCCCTCTAAACAATTGAAATACATAGCTATTTTTATTGGCCCCACATTACTATCTCTACTGATCACCTTATAGACAAATTCACTAATCTCAAGTTTATTGAGGATAGCTTTAGCTGCTTTCGCGCTTTGTTTAGTAGCGATACATATGGTAACCTCTTTACTGAGTTGCTCCAGAACCTGCCTAGGAACATAGAGATCCTTCTTGTTTAACTTATTTAAGGAACTAAGTTCTACCTCTTCTATAATGCTGGATAAAGTCTCAAACTCCTTTTTGTCGCTACTCCAAAGCCTAACCATAGCCCTATTTATTGTCTCCCACTCTTTGACTAGCCCAAGCTTCACAAGTTTTTGTCTAACCCTTCTCCAGTCTATTGGAAGCTGAGTTAATGTGGCATCCAAATCAAAGATTACGACTCTTCTTCTACTTTCTAAAAATTGTGTAAACCTCTTAAGCCAGTAAACTAACTCAATTCTAGAACTCCCCAGATATGTCCTCCAACTATCGCGTTCTCTAGGAAACCTTTCTAAAGCTTTCAAAATCTGCACCAAGTTTTTTGCAGGCTCCAATAGATTGACGTCGCTTCGCAAGGGGTTTGCAGTCATTTTTTTAGCCATGTATATCCAAGTCGATGGTATCTTAGCTAGGTATCTTAGCCCATCCAAAACCCATACAAATTCTCCTCTGTGTACCTTCAACCTTTTTGCAAGTTTCCTTGCACTCTCCTCGCCGTATATATAGGCAGCTACGAGTATCCCTGGAAAATGATATCCGAGCGACACAGCCAAATCTATGCTCCCCCAAAACTTGGGATTCACCTCAATTACATAGTGTGCCCCCAGCTCATCAACATATCTTGTTTCAACCATTAGAACCCCATTCCATCTCAATAACTCTACAACCCTTCTCCCAATGGCATAGAGCTGGGGATCCTCTATAGGACCTCTCGCATATAGACTTGCACCACCAACCGGCTGATATTCAACTATCCTCTGATGAGTAAACTCCATTATGGGTTTGCCTTCAAATGTTAATGCATAATATCCTCTCCCAATTCCTTCAACATATTCCTGAACAACGCATGGAATTCTTCTAACAGCTTCTGAAACAGCTGATTCAGAATCTAGATGGAAAGACGGGTTAGATGCATCACCAAGGTTTTTTACTACGAGAGGTGGAGAAAGCTCATATATACCCCCAACATCGTGACTGCTACCCACAAATACCTGCTTTGGAAACACAACAACTTTGCCCAATTTGTCAACAATTCTAACCCTATCCGATGCCAATACAATATCTTCGTAGCGTGGTGCTGCAACTGTTATCCCAAGCTCATAGAATATTTTCACATATTTAGAAAAACCTACGAAATCGATATAATCCACGGGAACGACAACGTCGCATCCATGTTTATGTGCAACCATGGCTACTATGTAAGGCCAGTCAGTACCCTCTCTTCTAACCTTATATAAATATCTATAATCAAATATTCCAGAAAAAAGATGAGGGTGAATGCTGTGAGCAACACCGACAACTTTGATGTTCAGTAAACTTTTTATAGACTTTGCTATTGCTATAGATTTTCTAGAAGATATAGAAGCCACAACAACACATTTATCCAATAGCTATCGCCACAAAGACATTGTCTAGAGGTGAATAAAAGTGTTGTTAGTTCTAACACATGATGTTGATTGGAGTAGAAAAGGTCCTACAATAGAACATGTACTAGCACGTTTGAACAGATTCTCTATTGAGGATAGATATAAATTTTTTACTTTGAGGGAAAATATATATGATGGGATAACAGCTATAATGGATTATGAGCAGCGCCAAGGAATTAAATCAACATTTTTCTTTAGAACTGTCTACGACGATTATACAACTGCTGAGCTTTATAGTGATGTCATATCCGAATTGAGGAGAAATAGCTGGGAAGTTGGTCTGCATTCAAACAGCGGAGAAAACCTTGAAAAAATCAGGCAAGAAAAGACTTTGCTGGAGAAGATATATTCCCAAGAAGTTAAGAGCTTGAGGGTTCACTATCTTAAAATAGATGCCAGTTTAATACAGAGGTTAAGTGCAATAGGTATAAAATATGATAGTAGTATATGTAAATCGAAAATAGGGCCATCACTTGATAGCTCAGGGTGTTATATACTTGGTGATGTGGTGGAATTGCCCATAACAATGATGGATACATATATGTTTACATACTGGGGGGTCAAACCAGATGAAGCATATCAAAGGATTATAGAAACTCTAGAAAACTTCAACAGGCAAGGTATTGAGATAGTCACTTTGCTTTGGCATACAAACAGCGTTAGAATGTATGGCGGTAAAGAATACTTGAGATTAGTTGAAGAAATTTGGAGAATTGAATGGCTAACCCCTGTAAGGGTAATTGATATACCAACCTTACTATGCAGAAAGAAAAGCTGATATGATTGAGGAGTATCTTTATCAGACTAGGTGTTCCACATCATCTCTTCAGTGTGCCACAGGCTCATCACAGATATTTATAAAAGTTACTGCCATGCTTAATTAAATACTATTGAAATCTTTAAAGGTGATGCAAACGAACATCTATAACCCTTTAATCATGGTGCTTCTGATGATAATAGGGTTTATATTGTCTAGATGGGGATCTAAATTCGGTAATATGCTTATCGATGCTTTCAATAATTATCTTTTCTATATCGCTGTCCCAATTACCTTAATAATCAAAATTGGGTTTACTCAAATTGGCTATGAATTTACTACACTAATATTTATATCATTACTTCACATAATTCTGATCTTGATAATCTCTTTCCTATTGCTTAGATCCATTACAACACCTGTTACGGCATTCTCAGCCTCTCTATCACTTTCAATGCCAAATTCAGGTTACTTAGCAATACCACTGGCCTTAATACTGTGGAGTAATAGTACATATGTTTTGCCATATATGATTGCCTTCAACATTGTGTTACCGTTTTTGACCATGTTCTTGGCATACATCGCCGTAAGGAAAGCTCATGAAAAAGCTATTCATTTCAAGTCCCTACCTGTGCTTGCTGCATTTACTGTCGCACTAATAATAAGGATGCTGTATGGTGTTAAATATGAGGGGGATGTTACTGCAGTAAATTACATAGATTATTTAGTTTCGTACTCATTCTATTTGTCGTTTATTGTTATTGGAGGTTCAATAGGAAAGTTAAGCATAAAAACGTTGAAGAATGATGCTAAAATTGTTGTAACATCATGTATAATTAAATACATATTATCACCCTTATTAATGTTATTTATATCCTTTCTGCTATTGCGTGGTTTCGACTTCAGTAGCAATCTATACATTCATGGACTTATTCTCCAAAGTATTATGCCACCTGCTGTAACAAATATAGTTTTGGGTAAGGTGTTTCACTTAGATGAGGATTTGATAACATTGCTTTTAATATTATTAACACCTATTTCAATAGTTTTGGCATTAACACTATGGAGTTTAGTGTTGTGATACTACATCAACTTAACTGTAATTTAACCAGGGCTCAACATACATGCTATATGCCAGTCTTTCCTGGTTTCATATAAATCTTTGCATACATATCAATATAATCGTCTTTGGGTATAATATTATCCAGTTGAAAAAGCCCTGTGATCATATATGGCTCCATATATCCTACAAAATCTTTGTACGCAATTGAGAAATCCTTTATTTTGACACTACAATCTCTTCTATTTACTCTAATAATTGTCTCCACATAAGTGTATCCAGCCCTAATATATCTCTTCTCAGCATTTCTATATAATGAGCTATAGAGGCTCTGACTAACTTTTATTCCCAATTCCGTGGATATTCCTTGTAGTGTTGCGATCATACTTCTTACAAATTTCTCTTCTTCATCGATAACCCTAATAAATCTCCTTATAGCATATGGCTGTTGCTTAAAAAACCTATATATATTATTGACCAAAATCTGTATCTTTTCTCCAGCGCTATTCTTTTCATGACCTATTATCGCAGTTTCTTCGCATAAATGTATTTTTCTATACTTTATGCCAAATCTTGACAGAAACCCTAAGTCCAAATCTCTAAAGTATTTTTTAAACAAATCATAGTCCATGTTTCTTGTTATTAATAGAAAATAAGTAAATTCATTATATAGAGGTAGAAGTGCCAGAAACGAAGTGTACAAGCCTCTCAATATTCTGATTATGTGAAGAGGGTTACTGGTTAAGGTATTATAATCCACGTTAAAAATACTAGAAGTAATTGCCGGAGGTCTTGCAATAACAGAATTCTTATAGATTTCAGCTAGTATAACCATCAATGCTTCAATCTCTCTAATAGCTCTTGGTTCTCCAAAAAATAGTGAGACTTTTTGTAATACCATGTCATATGGTATCCCACTTGCAATATCCTTTACGATTTCGGAACATCTGATACACTTTATACCAAAAAATTCTTCGAAAATTTTTTGAATATCCCTCCAATGACCTATAGTATTTTTACCTATAATACCTGCAACAATCTTTTTCGTATTTATATCGGAATAAGTCATTGAGAGTTTATTATATAACCCAACAATCCTTTCACAATATCCTAGAGCTCTCCCAATATCCCTCTTAAAAAACTGTTTCCATTTCTCATAGCTTGCTACAGGTGGTATGAGCATAACCCATCACTTTTCGTAAATAGAAAACTCCGTATCATAGCAAGCATTATTTTGTCATCAGAAGCGACCATGAGATAATGTTCTTGCTGCAACTATTAGGGGGTGCCAGACAGGGGCAACCGCAGGATGATAACCTATATCTGCAAAGAATAGATCTTCTATAGTCATTCCTTTTTCAATAGCTATTGCAACAGCATTGATATACTCAGCAACTGATTCCTCCCACCCAATTATCTGCGCTCCAAGTATTCTTCCAGTAGACACGTCTATAACCATCTTTATGTATGCATATGTGCCTTTTGGATAATAATGAGCTTTGGTTCTAACTCTTATCAACTTACTTTCTATTTTGAATCCATGCTCCCTTGCCTCTTCTTCATTTAGCCCTGTTCTAGCGATGTACATATCAAAGAACTTTGTTATAGCTGTTCCGACAACACCAGGAAATCTTAAAATCCTTCCAAGAGCTGCATTTGCACCTGCTACTTGCCCTTCTTTATTGGCTGATGGTGCTAGTGGTATCCAAACCTTCTTACCTGTTATCGCATGTCTTTTCTCAGCCACATCGCCAGCCGCATACACACCTTCAATGTTTGTCTCCATGTATTCATTTACTTCTATAGCTCCAGTAACCCCTATTTTAATACCACTTTTTACAGCCAGTTCTGTATTTGGTTTAACACCCGTTGCTAAAATAACTAGGTCAGTTTTGTAAATGTTTTTACTGGTTGCAACAGCCTCTGCAAATTCCTTCCCAATAATTTCTTTTAGTGGCTCAGAAAGATGTATTTCGAGACCCCTTGACATAACCTCTTTTGCAACAATGTCAGCCACATCCCTATCTAGAGATTTTGGAAGCAACTGATCTTCTTTCTCAATGAGCATTGTCTTCTTGCCTAGAGAAAGAGCGGCCTCAGCTATTTCTAACCCTAGATAGCTTCCACCAACAATTACTATATTATTTGCTTTTCTAATTGCATTAGACAGCTCATCTGCTTGTACTGGGTGTCTAATCGTATAAACATTTTTTAGATCAATACCATTAACCCTCGGCTTTATAGGTGTGGCACCAGTTGCAATGATCAACTTATCCCATTCAATTGTGAATTCTTTGCCATCCCTCTTTACGGCAACAACCTTTTTATCTACATCAATACTCTTTGCAACAGTATTTGTTAAAACCTTTATGCCTCTATCGCGCTCAAAATCCTCTGGAGTATATGTTACAAGCATTTTCTTGTCTTTGACTATTCCCTCAACATAGTAAGGAATAGCGCATGGTCCATGTGTAATCATATCAGTTGCCTCGATGAGTATGACTTTGGCTGAGGGATCAAGCTTCTTGGCTCTTGAAGCAGCTGATGCTCCTGCAGCACCGCCTCCTATTATTACGACATTTTTTGACATCCCAGTCACGAATATATATACAACTTTATTTAGAAATAAAAGCTGTTGTATAATGAAAGACTAGGTCTTTAGCTCTATCCTTTTACCAGTATACTCCACTTCTATGTCAGGTTTTGATTCCTCAATACCAATTCCCCTACCTTTATCTACCAACACGATTTTAAGCTTCATAGATCCTATGCTCATTGCTCCCTTCTTCTCGTCTATAATTATCTTATTCTCTTTCTCAATCCATTTGATAGGTATGATTGCATAGAATCCTTTTTCATAGTCATATGTTTCGCCATCGTCTATATAGATCATAAATTCGCTATTTTCACCTCTATATATTCTCAACTCTATTTCACTTCCATAGTTATCTGCTTTTTCAATAGTTATAGGTGCTAGGGGTAGTATGGCACCACCTCTAACATGTAATGGTATTCTATCTAGAGGTGATTCAACTCTTATCCATCTACCTCCCAATATCCTATCGCCAGTCCAAAAGTCATACCATATGCCATGTGGTAAATAAACATCTCTCTCAAATGTTGAAGGTAATGTGATAGGCGATACCATTATAAATGGCCCAAACATATATTGGTCATCGATTATGGCTGCTGTTTTATCAGTTCTAAAGTCCATGACAAGAGGTCTCATAATAGTATAATCATTTTCGTATACCATCCAAGCCAATGTGTATATGTACGGTAAAAGCCTATACCTAAGCCTAATGAACTTGACCAATATTTCCTCAGCTTCTTTCCCAAATCTCCAAGGCTCCTTTGGATAATACGTTCCATGAACCCTGAATATAGGGCAGAAAACACCCCATTGGAACCACCTGATAAACAATTCTCTATATCCATCAGTTTCCGGGTTTCCGCTGAAAAACCCTCCAATATCTGTTGTCCAGTATGGTAGCCCAGATAAGCTATAGTTTAGACCTGCCCATATTTGTGCCCTAAAAGTTGTCCAATCACCCGTTATATCACCACTCCAATTAACAACGCCATATCTCTGAATACCTGCAAAACCTGATCTTGTTAATATAAGAACCCTTTTATTTGAAATTGATCTCTGTCCTTTATAAACAGCTTCTGATTCAAACAATGGGTAAACATTCAATAATTTTATCATCTTTTTGCCATTACCTATATCAAGGGTTTTCTGCCAAGTAGAATATACCAAACCAGCCCCTACCTCTGGCTCTGAGGCGTCTAACCACCAACCATCTACGCCTATGTTATAGAAAGCTTCATTTATCTTCCTCCAGAACCATTCTCTGCACTCTTCCTTAAATACATTTAGAAGACCAAAGCCCTCGTGGCCACCTCCAACTATACATTCAATTTTCTCAGCCTCTCTATAGATATGTGTTTTCTTTTCAAATATAGGCCAAATCGATATAGCTAATCTAATACCAAGCTTATGTATATCTTCAACCATTTTCTTTGGATCTGGATAGTACTTTTCATCAAATTTGAATGCATTCCAACCATAATCCCCCCAGTATCTCCAATCCTGAACAATTATGTCAATAGGTATTCTTCTCTCTCTAAACATTTTTGCAACAGAAACAATCTCTTCTTGTGAAGCGTATCTCTCTTTAGATTGCCAATAACCAAAAGCATATCTTGGCAGCATTACAGCCTTTCCAGTTAACCACCTATACCCCGCTATAACTCTATCAAGCTCAGGTCCATAGATAACATAGTAGCTAAGATAGTCACTAGCCTCAAACCAGACCTTAAGAATATCCCCTCTAGACTCTACAACAGCCATTGAGTATGCGTCCCATAGAATGCCATAGCCCGAGCTAGAAACCATAAACGGAACAGCAATATCAGTATTTCTCTGTACTAGGTAAACAGTTCTATTCCTATAATCAAATGCATTATGAGCAGAATAACCAGCATGCTGGCCAAGACCTAGAAGCAGTGAGTCTGGCTCTATTTTAAATACCTGCTCAAAAGTATGAAAATCCTCGCCATAAAGTCTTTGCTTAATAGCTTTCCTGTTGATTTCCTCAATTGAGAGATCCTTGAATCTGAAATCTATTTTGTTTTTACTTATATCAACGTAGACGCTAATCTCACTTGATGAAATAGCAACTATATCGCCAGATCTATATACATTGATGTCAACATGTTTAGGCTTTGCAATAACAACTATGCTATTGTCTTTATATTGAGACGTTGGTGGAACATGCACAACATGCACAATGTTGCTGTCAAAGAATTCTATTATGACTTTGCCAACACCAAAAGGTATTTCAATACCGTGTGATTCATCCATGGATTTGCTACCATAGATTCAATGGTTCCTGTCTAATTTTAATTTTATGAGTTAATCGCATTTACATGTACACATATTAATTATTTCTACAAAAGTGTCTAACCCCTTTCCAGATAGCTCTCTTAATAACTTGGTTATGTTCTCCAATGGAAATACATATAGAGAACCATTTATCTTTATTCCATCCATTAGTTCTACCAATCCCTTGGACTTATACCTCTTCCCTTTTATAGTGACTACAGTTCCATTCATCACTTTATAAATTCTTATCCTGACATTTCTTGGTGCATCCTGAGATATTTTTAGCAATACATATCCGGATAACTTCAATGCTTTTCAACCTCTTCTAAACATAGATCATCCCTACACCGCGCACTAGCCTTAGTTAGAACATCGGCTGCTGATTTGCTTCTCTCAATCATTTTAATTATTCCCTTAAGCACATTTTCTCGAACCATCAACAATGACTTTACACATTCGACTAGATCAGGATTTCCATTATCTTTCATCTTCTTCAATAACTTCTCTATACATTCGTCTATATGGATGAGTGCTGTAGTAGAGTGCTTTAATGCACACCAAATGCTTTCCCATGATGATCTAATCTCTGTGCTACCACCTTTTATACTCTCAAGCTTCTCTATCAGGAATAGCACTTGGCCGACAACCTTTCTCTGCTCCCTGAAAGAATCAACAAGGTCAGCAAAAATTGGTGCTCCAACATAAGAATCTGATTCTAGTAGATGTTGCTCAACGTGATTAAGGTGACCAATAGCGTAAATAAACTCTTGTATTAAAGCCTCCTCCCAAACTGCTGACCTCCTCACTTCACCTTCATCTCCAACTAGCTGTTTAGTCGATTCTATTTGAGCTTGTGATATATAAACCACCTATTTTATGCAAATCTTTGCATAAAAATGCTTAATTTGGTTAATAAATTTTATTTATATTCTGAACAAATCTTATCATAAACAATGCCAAGCTAATTCGTATGGAAATTCTTTCAAAATCTTCTCAGTTACTGCCTAATGTAACTATACATTCCATCTACAACTATATCATAGTTGGTCTCTCTCAAGCCCTCTTAAATATGATGACACTTATTTTGTTACCAGCTACATGTAGCAGCAATCATTGAGCTCCTAACTTGGTATTAGCAATTATTCCATTTAATGCATTTTATTTAAATATATCAACAAAATACATCAAAAACTTTAAGATGATTAAGGATTAATGCCTCAAAGTAATTCAAGGTTTAACAAAGTTTAAGAATATATTTCTTAGCATCATCCCTTAACTTTTTGACGTGAATACCATGCAGTAGTACAGGAAAATGATGATGTCTTAAACATTGCAGCAAAACCTTTATCTGATTTTCACAATGAAAATAATAACCAGTTAAATCTAGTACAATTTGAGGTGGGGTTTAGTTGGATATAAATGCTATTTTGAACGCAAGAGAAGGTATTGAAAAAATTATGGGAGATGTGCTGAGGGTTCTGAGGCTATACAGAAGGCTATGGTTAACTGAGATCCATATGGAGATAGAGGGCATGAATTCAACACTAAAAGAGGAGGTGCCTAGCTATGATGATGTAAGTAAGGCTGTTAAAGAGTTGAGTAACTTGGGATATGTGCAAGTAGAGAGAGGGATTAGAGGTTCTTTGCAGCATGCACATGGAATTGAAGATTATCTTATAACGATGATCGATGATCCAAAAATAATTAATGCCTTGACTAATGACAAAAAGCTTTCTGAATATATAAGAATAAGGTATAGCTTTATGGAAATATAGGATATACCATTTAAAGGTTTTAGCTGAAATGCGCCCAAAGCATGCTATGATTTTATTAAATCTTTTACTATGTTTTTCACAGCAATTTCAATGTCGCTTACTGATGCTTCTGCCATGCCTGTAACATGGTCACCTTTCCCACCTGCTCTAAATGGAATTTTTCTAGATAGTGCCTTGGCAATTTCCCTGGCATCGATGTATCTGCTCGATTCTTTGCCTATCGATATTTCAACAAATATCTTTTCATTTCTTGGCTGCAAAACTATGAGCAGTAACCTTGGTTCTTTCTCTATAGCTCTAATAATAACACCCTTTACAAGTTCTTCATCTTGAATCTCGGGCTTTAGTATATACAGTTTAAGATTTCCTACAAACTCGCCACCTCTAATAATTTGCTCAACTAGCATGTTCTCATACATTGTTCTATATGATTTGAGCGTGCTTTCCAAGGCTCTAACGTATTTAACTATGCCTTCAGCTCTTTTGTCAAGATCCTCAATGCTTGAACCTAATAAGGCACCAATTTTTTCAAGTTTGCCTTCAATTTGCTTAACATAATCCGATAATGCTGTTCCTGCCACGAATTCAAATCTTATTATTCCATCTGCTATTTTCTCAACATTTATTATCTTTATTACCCCTACCTCTTTAGTGTTCTTAACATGTGTACCAAAACACGCTTCAGCATCCCAGTCAGGTATCTCAACAATCCTGATTATTGGAGTCATTGGGACGCCTCCTTGATATAGAACAAAACCATAGGTCTTCTCAGCTTCATTTCTATCCATGTATCTTATGTTAACATCCAATCCACTATCAACAAGACTGTTAGCAAGATTTTCTATTTTTTCTATCTCTTCCTTTGAAGGTATTTTGTAGTGTGTTACATCAAGTCTAGCTTTATGCTCTGTCTTCTCAGCACCTGCTTGCCATACGTGATCCCCTAGAACCTTTCTCAAGGCCCCAAGGATTATGTGAGTTGCTGTATGGTGTCTCATTCTCCTATATCTTATCCCCCAATCAATTTCTCCCCTAACCTCCATATCCTTTTCCAAGCCTTTGACACTTTCAAGAACGTGCACAACAACATCTCCAACCTTCTTAGTGTCGATAACTCTGTAAACATTTTCAGATGTTTTTATGTATCCTGAATCCCCTAGCTGGCCACCACCCTCAGGATAGAATGCTGTAGCATCTAATACCACATAATTTTTATATACATCTATGACTCTGGCCTTAAACGCCCTCTTGTATGGTTCTTCATGGAAAATCTTTTTAGTTGGCGGTAATTTCTTAGCCCATTCTATAACATCCTTTGGAAGTTTTACCTCCTCTAGTTCTCGAACAGCTTTTGGTCTGCTGTGTCGTGATGCCACAAGGGAATAGAAATTGGTTGGAATCTCGATTTTTAAACCACGTTTTTTCTCTATTTCTTGTGATACAATATCTGGAGGAATCCCATGAGAATCATAAAGCTCTATAAGATCTTCTGCTGAAAGATGTTTCCTTAGATATTTTTCTATTACTGTAGAAGCTTTTGATATTATTTCTTTGAACTTTTCTTCCTCTATAAGAATGATTTCAAGGATTCTATCTTTGTACTTTATCATTTGCGGGTATATATCGCCCCAGAAGTTGAGTTGTTTTGCAACAAGCTCGGCAAGAGGTGTTTCTGACCCTAGTTTACTTAGTCTTCTCAGAGTTCTTCTAATGACTAGTCTAGCAAGATAGCCCTCGCCACTATTGGAAGGTACAATACCATCTGCTAACATCAATGCTATAGTCTTTGTATGGTCTAAAACAGCATAGACGTCAAACACGTTTCTTAGCTGATCTTGTATCTCCTTTTCGCCTATGCCTAAATCTCTTGAGATTATTCTCACTAAATTAGCTAGCTCCTCTGTTTTTGTTAGGTCGAAACGTCCAGTTTTTCTAGCTAGAGAATACAGAATCTCTTTATCCGGTTCTAAAACATTTAGTGCCTTGTGAAACTCTCTAACAAGATCTCCATATATTGCATGAAAAGCTGTAGGTGTTTTTTGAGAAAACCAAGCTATCCTTTCTATGCCGTATCCCGTATCCACTATCTTTAGTGGCAACTCTATATAGTTATCGCCATCAACTTTATACATCATAAAGACTAGTGTGGCAAGCTCCAAACCACCGGCAGCAACTTCGAAGCTTGGTCCAGCGTTTCCTCCTCCCTCCCACCATGACTCTTTAAACGTTATCTCCTCTTCCGGCACTCCAAGCTCTTCTACAAAGAACTCTTTGGCTAATTCAACTGTTTCGTCCACCCAGTACACAGTTTTATCTGGATAGTTAAATGCGTGATGGCCTCCCATCGTAAAGTTCGTTAGATGTCTCCCTAGGGTATATCCAACAGAATCTATATCCTCTAGCCTTATACAAGGCTGTGCAATTACAAGCGGGTTAGCTGGTGGCGGAACTAAACCTGACGTAACATGGGGTTGAAATACAACAATACTCGCAATAGTTAGGTAGAGATCCTCTCTCCATCTTGCAACAACAGGTCTCGGTTCTATGATTTCGTGTCCTCTCCTCTTGAAAAATTCTAGAAATGCGTTTCTGGCTTCTCTATACCCCAAAGACCTTTTTGTTGTTATGTCAAAAAATGTGTAATCAGTGCATGGTGCATCTCCACAGTTATCCCTATCCATTATACTCCAAAAATATGCCTTACAGTAACGGCATTGAGCTCTTTTGTATCCTTTATTTTTAAACATTTGAGTTACATAAAAACTTGGATCTATTGCTCTCTGCATAAGCAGCTCCATCAATTAATTGCATAATGTTAACATCAATAAAATGCTATATTTTCAGTTAGGTCTATTGCTACACTATACTGCAGTGGATCAGCCAAAGAGTGCTGATAAGCCTTCTGCCAGCTGCTCTTCTGAAACACCCTCCTTCTTCTCCTCCTCTTTCTTCTCCTCAGCCTTAGGAGCCTGCTGAGCCACTGTCTGCTGGCCAGTTACAGCTCCAGCAGGCATTGCTGTAGGTGCTATAGGCATGGCAAAGGAGGATTTTAGAACGTCATCTATGTTTATCTCCTTTACAGCTGCTACAAGAGCTTTTACCCTTACATCGTCTATTGCTATTCCTGCCGCTTCTAGGACTCTTTTTATATTGTCCTCCGAAATGTCTTTTTTTGCTGCATGGAGTAGGAGTACAGCATATATATACTCCATTTTATGCACCCCATAGCTACGCTTTGACTTATACAGAGAGCCACTCTTATAAATTTAAATAATCTTTAGACTAAATAAATGCCTCAAAATTGTTTTGGCATCACCTCAGCCTCGATACCCAACTGTGTTCTGACTATTGATGCGAATTTCTCAGCATAAATGCTTCTTGAGCCATCTACTATTAGTAGTTCTGGTCTTGATTCATCAACATAGTAGAGAATGTCATTGAAGTCTCCATGACCACTTATTCCAACAATCCATATATTACCCGAGTTCAACTTATAGATTGTTTTCACAAATCTTCCTGTTAGAATTATGTGAGAATTTACACTATTTCTATAGTTTTTTGAAGATGAAATGTGGTTCACTTCTATGAACCATCCCATCTTCTTAATTTCGTCAGCTTCTCTCGACCCCGATGGAAAAACATCCTGAATTCTATATCCATACCTCTCCAAAACTTTGTGAACCTTCCAATGAGAATGTGATAAAAGAAATGGAGCATCGATTCCATATTCTCTAAGTCTTGTCATAACTTCTTGAGCTTTGCCGTAATATGCATATAGAGCTACCGATCCCTGACTCAATAGTTTTCTTATAAGCTCTATAAACTTTTGCCATATAACTTCCTCCCCTTCTCTAACATATGCTGGATCTCCATATGTTGCATCAATAACTAAAATGTCGGGCTCTTTAACAATAACCGTCCTTGTTCCAGGGTTCTTGAAATCACCTGTATAAGCAAGTATAGCACCATCTTTTTCAGCAACAACTTGAGCTGAACCTGGTATGTGATCTGCATAGAGAAGCCAAATTTTTGTATCATTAAAGGCTAGAGTTTGATTGTATTCTAGGGCCTTTTTCTTTAATTTGGGTATGGAATATCCTAAGATATCTAGGAGTTCAATAGTTATTGGAGTCCCAATAATGTATTTGCATAGCAACAAGCTCTTATTTAAATCTATTGTATGATCACTATGAATATGCGTTACAGCCCTTATTATACAACCGTTTGAGTGGCCATCAACACATATTCTGCTAAAAAAGGTGATAGCACCACTGACATCAATATTAACACTTTCCTGCATTGTTAGAAAAACCTGCCAAGTACTCCTAGCAAAAATGTGGATTTGAGAAGCCTATAAAACCTTATCTGCTTCTCCGTATTCGCCAGAGTTTTCATCACCTATGTCAATGTCGTTCCATGATACAGGAGGATTGCCATACCTAATAACAGGTTTATCTAATCTTGAAAGTAGTACAACCCTACTGGGAATGCTTTCAGAAACGACATTGTATCCCATTCTATTTGCAAGCATTGAAGCAACTTTTTTAACCTCACTATGCGTAGGCATATCACTACGAGAAAGTCTGGTTATGGACGCGCCTATATGCATATAAGCTTTGACCTCCACAAATGTTGGTTGTGCGATGGCCAAAAGTCTGGCCCATGCATCTATAGCCTTTTCATTCATATTAAAGCTCCTAACAACTGTTATCCTAATAACTGTAGGGGATGTGAAACTTGGTAAGAGCTCCAAAGTCTCCAGAGTTTTTCTCCAAAGGGCTTTAGATATTGGGGTATTAAAATAATTATAACTATCATAGTCATAAGCCTCTAGAGATATATAGAGCTGAGTTGGTTCTTCATCCAAATTTGCTAGCACATCTGGCCTAACACCTCTTGTTACAAGAAATGTTGTCAAGCCTTTCTTATGGAACTCCCTTATCAATTCCCCTAATCGAGGATATAGAGTTGGTTCACCCGTTAAGCTTATGGCTACATGCTTTGGATTAAGCGCCTCTTCAAACATTTTCTTATCGACATTAGGATACTTTCTATACCCACTTACAGTTCTTCTGTGTTCCTTTATAGCCATTTCAACCAGAAATCTGGGATCGTCTATCTGATCAGGAAAATTAAACCATATCTCATCCCACTGATCCCTAGATCTATAACGCCAACAATGAAGACAATAATTCCAGCACCATAGAACAGATGGCGAGAACTGTATACATCTATGTGATTCTATACCATAGAATTTAGCCTTATAGCAAAACATTCTCTCTGTAAGGGCTTTATGAACCCAATAACATTTTTTTACAGCGCTATGCGATCCTATTATATGATATTTCTGTTTTTTCAGAACTTCAAATGCTTTCATAAAAGGACTCAGTATACTGGATGAAATAGCCTCCATTTTTACATCACACAGAACAAGCATCAATAATGATTTCGCTTAATTAATTTATATTTTTAATTAATTTATACTATCAATATTGGTTAATGAGCTCTATATAATAACTATTTATAAGGTTTCGTGATTAGATAATATTTTAGGCATGCTGTAACGTCTACAGGTGCTATAATGGTCATAAAAGCATTTGTAATATATCATGGCGATTGTGATGGTGTTATCTCAGCAGGATTGTACATTAGACATTTCTTACTTGATTATGTTCCCAACAATATTATGTTAAAATATTCACAGCCATGGCGTTTACAAGAAGATTTAAATAGATGTTTAAAGAATTTGAGAAACGCAGATACTCTCGTATTACTCGATCTCGCAATAGGAACAAATATTGCCAACAAAATCAAAGAGATTGTTGGTAAAAACGAACATATTAACATAGTCATAATAGATCATCATTCATCGTCTATGATAGCATTGAAGGAGCTTCAAGAACTAGAGCCTAGAGTAAAGGTGCTTTGGAGTAAAGCTCAATCAACACCAGAGGTCTTAGCGCATACCATAATAAGAGATTTGAATGGATTCGAGGAAGTTCTTGTTAAGGTGGCAAACGTTTGCGAAGGTGGCTCTGCAAACGAGCCTTATATCCGCGAAATTGCTGATAAAATAAAACTTGTTTTAGCTGTTGAGCCAACTAATGAACATCTGATTAAAGGTGCTGTTGAGGCTATTATAAAGGGGGTTGAATTCTGGAATTCTAAAGAATTCAATGAAAAATATTCTAAAGCTAAATGGCTTTTACAAACCCTTTTAAAGAGAATAGAGGAAAAGATTGAACATGTATGTGATTGGAACATTGCTACATTTAGAGCTGCAGAATCCATTATATATGCAGGGCTATTTGGAGTGGCATCATCTGAATACATTAAAAAAACTAAGCAACCTATTGTAATAGTAAGAGAGGAGGAGGAAAAGATTGTGATAACGGTACGCTCATTAAATGAACAAGCATTAGAATTTTGCAAAAGCTTTGCATTGACACATGGAAACAATATGAGCATCATTTATGGTGGTCATAGAGAGGCTGCCTCCATGACCATAAAAACAGATAAATCTCTTGTTGAGGTTATAGCGATTGTTAAAAATTTTATTAAAGAGAAGTATTGTTGTTGTAAGCAGATATGACCATGTGCATAAGCATAGATCTTGAAACCCCTTGTCCAAATATAATCGCAAAACTGAACGAACTGAAAAACAAATATGTAATAATTATTGTTGGCGAAATGATTATAGAATATATTGGCAGAGCAACATCGTATGCTCAAATGGGTTCTCGGTTACTAATTACAAAACCAGACGGCAGTCTATTAGTACATGATGCGACAAAAGTTGAGCCACTTAATTGGCAACCACCAAAGTCCTATATACAGTATGAATGCAGAGACAATAGAATATTTGTTAAGTCTTCTAGAAAAAATCCCCAAGAAGAAGTACTTATAGAAATTAATAGAGCTTATCTAATAACAACATGTCAACTGACATCAGCAAAGCCTGTGATAATAGGAAAGGAAAGCGACATTGTTAGAATGATACTGTCAAATATTAGTATTATTAATTCAAATGCTAGGATCCTGGGCACAGATGTTGCAACAACATATGGTAAGATAGATGTTTTGCTTAAGAAAGAGGATGGGACGCTGATAGTTGTTGAGGTAAAGAACGAAAAGGCAGGGGTATCTGCAGTGCTTCAATTAAAGAGATATGTCGATTTTTACAAGGATAAAGGATTAAAGGTGGAGGGAGTTCTAGTAGCTCCTTCGATAACCACTGACGCATTTACTCTTCTTCATAAGGAGGGCATGCAATTTATAGATTTGAGAAAACTACTACAAGAATTCAATGTTGGATCCATAGAAAAACTGGATAAGTATATTAAAAGTGAGCGAGAACATTATAAGTAGATAGGTTGAAAATTATGGCGGTCGATGAACATCTGAACTTAGAAGGGGTTCCATTGGCATTTAAAGACAGCGTCAAGATAAAAGAGTTTAGAGAAGATAAAACAAATAAATGCATTGAGTTTCTACAGGAGTTAACACCTGATTTTCTTGATCAATATAATAATGTACATGGATCAGCACTTGCATTATTATCTATTTTGGCAGCCGAGAATGTTGCCAAGACACAGATTTTTGGAGATGAATATCTCGTAGCAATTTCCCATACTATAAACTTTGTTTCGCAACCAGAAGCCTTAGCAGACTTGGAAGTAAGATCATGTGTAATTGGGAAAGGGGGTAAGATTATACATGTACAAACTACTATAACATGCAATGACAAAGAGCTTGCAAACGCACTAACGGTATTTGTTGTAGAGGAAAGTGTATAGCAATGGAGCTTGTTTTAATTGGGTTTGAAAGCCTTGGTGTGAGATCCCAAGCAACATTTATTCAGATAAAAGATGCTAATATCTTTATAGATCCATCAGCAGCTCTTGCTCCAAGACGCTATGGCTTACCACCACATCGATTAGAGGCTAAAAAGCTGTTGGAGACTTTTGATAAGATACAGTATTATCTCAGAGACTCTGACTATATTATTATAACTCATTATCATTATGATCATCATGACCCTGGCAGATTCATTGATCCAACGTTATTCAGAGGGAAAACCATCCTAGTAAAAGATTTTGAGAGAAATATCAACTTTTCGCAAAGAATTAGGGCCCATAAGTTCATAAAATTGATTAAAGATTTTGCAAACAATATTAAAGTATGCGATAATAAAACAGTTGAAATTGACTCAAATAAAATCAGTTTCAGCAAACCCTTACCCCATGGATCAAATACTAAATTAGGATTCGTTATTTCTGTATGTATTAAAGATGAGTATGAAATACTATTCACATCAGATATAGAAGGTGGTTCTAGCCGAGAGCATTCCTTTCTATACAACTTTTGCAGACCATATATAGCCATCGTAGATGGGCCACCAACCTATTTAATGGGATATTCATTTTCAGAAGAAGAGTTGAATAATTCTTTAAACTTTCTCAAAACTTTCATTAGCAAGAACCTTGATACATTGAGACAAATTGTTCTTGACCACCACATATTTCGAGATGTCAATTACGTATCAGTTGTTCAAAATTTAAGAAAGTATAGTGCCCACGTCGAAATAAAGACAGCAGCAGAATTAATGGGTTTTGAGCCACAACCACTTGAAGCCTTCAGAAAAGGTTTATATACAGTAAGCAATGAAAGTGGTCTAGATATATTAAAAGAGACAATGAAATATGGTGATAACTTAGATGAGTAGCTCCATCAACATTATTGTTCTTAGTGATGCACATGGAAAACTCGATTCAATTGAAAAAATATTAAATAATGTTTCTAACAAAGTCGATCTAATTATATATTGTGGGGATATTGCCCCATATCGCCAACATTTTGACACAATTAAATACATAACCAAGCTTATAAATTATGCTGAAAAGTTTAACATTTCCAAAATTCTTGCAGTACCTGGCAATGTTGATAACCCAAAGCATTATTTTGAGGCCAGCATCAACAACGACATTTTTATGAATCTTCATGAGAATTTCTACATGTACAAAGAATATGTCTTTGTAGGTTTTGGAGGATCAAACATAACACCTTTCAATACTTTCTTTGAAAATACTGAAGATACTATAGAAAAGAAGCTCGCTGCTCTCCTAGAGAATATTAACAATAGAAACAAGATTATCTTAACAACTCATGCCCCACCATACAACTCTAAATGCGATGTAGCATACAGTGGACAGCACATTGGATCCACAGCTATCAGAAATATTATTGAGAGGTTTAAACCCATTCTTGTACTCTCTGGTCATGTACACGAATCAAGATGTATAGATAAAATAGGCAATACCACAATTATTAATCCTGGCCCGATGTCAAAGGGATACTATGCTATGGTTAAACTAGGAGATATAATTGAAGCTAATCTCAGTCAAGTTTATTAGCAACAACACTTTTAATGGTACTTGCTTTTTCAAGATCTAACTCCTCTATGCTTTCGATATATTCCTCTAACTTGTCTAATGGAACTACAACCACACTATCCTCTGTCACATCTAGCAAAACATCATCCAAAATATATACTGATTCTACAGCATCATCAAAGCTTTGCATATGCAATGCTATCACATTTGGTGTGGCATCTAATAGGATTTGTAGAATGCAAGCACAACAACTATTTAATGTGATTATGTCTATAGGCTTCTCGGGTTCTAGACCATCTGTACAGTAACTCAGACTTGAACATGTAGGGCACTGCATGTAGACATCTTGGCCTTTTCTAAATGCGTCTTTTACAATATCGCTCCATTTTGGCCTCAACTTAGTCACCCTCCTCTCTTTTCTGTATAATCATTCAATGACACCTTACCTAAAAGTTTGTCTATATTATTTTCGTTTATTGCGAAAAAGTGGGCTAAAATCTTAGATACTATCCTCCTCATATCATCAAGAAGCTTAGCTTTTTTAGCCCCTAGCAAACTTGCACACTGATCCCATGACAGTCCCTGCAATGTTTTTAATATAGTCAATTTCTCTTCTGCCGACTCTAACATTCTACAACTCTCATGAGATCTCCAATAATGCTTTATAATAATTGTTATGACATCGCAACAAGATTCGTATGTCATATATCCTTCCACATAACTTAGTAGTCTATCTAATTGAATTGGGGTTAAAGAAGGTTCTTTACAAACATTTATATCCGTTTTCTTAAATGCCTTTAGAAGTTGCCATGCCACATCAACTTCTAAATCCCTATATGTGTCATGCATGCTCTCAATTAGTTTTTCAACAAATTCTCCATATATTATTTCAACAATATGTTTCCATTTATCGTTTAATGGTTTCAAAATAAGAACTGTATATTCAGCACTAACGGGATTTCTATCAGGCGATATATGTAGGGGCACAAACCCATTTTTTATCCAGAAATGAAGTAGCTCACTTGTTGCCCCAAAGCCACTTCCAATCCAATCATAGCCTCTTTCACTAGCCTCCTTGGCAAGCTCGTTTAGGAGAAAAGAACCTATTCCCCTCCCTTGCACACTAGGATGTACAGCTATTCGCACAATTCTCCATCCCTTACCAGATCCTATCTCCCTAATCCTACCATGTTTCAACAATCTATCAGGTATTATATTCCCTGGTATCTTACCCCCTCTCAACAGAGAATCTATATATTCATCTGGTATGGGGCCTTCTTCAGCAAGTTGAGCTGCTGCAACTATTTTACCATTCTCAAGAGCTAGTGCTCTTATGCTATGATGTGGTGCATCAGCCATCATTGCTAGGTCGTCTGGCTCATTTCTATAATGGGCCAATACATATATGCCGAAAAGGCTCTTTAGGATTTTTTCGTTCTCCAATGTGAATAATGATTCTGGCTGTAGTTTTAGGTAAACAAATCTCTTTTCCTCGATTAGCTTCATGTCATCTTCTGTTAGTTCATCTGGTTCTGCATCGAGTAAAAGCACCCTAAACTGCCATTTCTCAACTGGGTCATTGTTTGAATATCTTATAGGCTCCTCCATCTCAAATAACATTAAATTTGTCTCTCTATCTTCTCTAATTCTCTTCAAGAACCTTATTGAAAAACCTCTACCAGCACCCTCATAGCCATGTATTGTTGTAGCAAAAATCGTTCTTCTAAATCTGCTCCATATTTTATGAAGAAGGGGGACAGGTATCCCAGCAGCTTCATCAACAACAGCTATATCAACATCTAGTTTCGGTATTACAGCTGGCTCCCAGTATTCAATACTAAATTTATCACCTCTTATTTCATATATCATACCATTTTTTTCAAACTTCTTATACCTCAAGCCTATAGTGTCGAGAGCTTTCATAGCTAATAGCATCAATGATTGGACATTGTTTAGAGAAGGTGCTGTAACAGCTATTCTTATTTTATTCTTAACCTCCAGCAATGCGTTGATGAGACCTGCCAACCCAATTCCAATTGCACATGACTTTCCCCTACCTCTATCAGCAATGTATATTGCTGTAATTCTCTTAAAAGGCTTTTTAGGAGGGTCAATGAAATTCTCTAAAATCTTAACAGCCTCTACTTGATCTTGCGTTAAAGCCAGTTTGTATAATTCTACTGGAAATCTGGACCCAACAGGTAGTTTTATCTCCTTCCTCCCAGAAGTATTTAGATTAATGTTATCCATTTTTATGATTCCATCAACGTCAATATCATATATAAATATACCAGGGCTATTCAAGGTTATGTCCTTAAACCATTTGACAAAAACTTTTCTAGGCTCTGGATGTTGTGGAACTGTTAGAGACATTTGAAACAAATTTTTTCTATTGTGCCAGTCATCCCATTTGGGAACTAGTAAAACGACTATGCCACCTCCCTCAACTATCCCAACAAGTCTTCCAATATCTAGTGGTCGTAAACTATTTGTAAGATCCATTATCAAGACTTGATACGTAGTTCCCAAATACTTATCAGAGTTTTCATATACTGCAAGCTCTAATTTTACATTAATCTTCTTTTTCTTGATATAACTTTTAACCAAGGAATTGAATACACTTTTTCTAAGGTTGGCATCATCAAATTCGTCATGATATACATAAAGCATTCTTGCATAATCTCTATAACTAAGAAAAACCCTTAGAAAATTTATTACAATATCTGATAACATTATTATCTGCTTTCTATGATCATCGCCAGCAAGTATAAGTAGCAATCTATACCTATTTTCAATAGCTTTGCGAAGCTCATTTAAGAAATGCTCTCTAAACTGTTTATAGTTCTTATTTCTGAGATGCCCTGCTATCTCATCTCTTTTAATCATCTTCACCACTGTTTAATCTTGAAGAGAACATCTTAAGAATCCGTACTCAAAATTCAAACTTGCCTAGTTTAAAAATATATGAAAGCTTTGGTAAAAAGTACATACTTTCACATGTACATAATTCTTCTTGACAACTCCTCTTGAATCTTTTCGTATGCCTCAAGTCTATCTTTTGTAAGACTGGGTTTTACATATTCCATTGCTTTTATAAAGTATTTAAATGATATTGGTCTTGGAGTCAGATCCTCTCTTAGCGCAAGCATCACAGCCTCTCTCACCAGAGCTTCTAAATCTGCTCCACTATAACCCTCAGTCTTTTTTGCAAGTTCAATTAGATCGACATCCTCAGCCAGCGGAATCTTCCTCGTATGTATCTTTAATATTTCGTACCTCGCTTTGAGATCTGGCGGAGGAACAAATATTATTCTGTCGAATCTTCCTGGTCTCAGTAGTGCAGGGTCTAAGAGATCTGGTCTGTTGGTAGCGCCTATAACAACCACTCCTCTTAATGCTTCAATACCATCCATTTCAGTAAGCAATTGATTAACTATCCTATCTGTAACACCAGATATGTCATGTCCTCTTATTGGTGCTATGGCATCTATCTCATCAAAGAATATTATAGTTGGAGCAGCTTTTCTAGCTCTTTTGAAAATCTCTCTTATTGCTTTCTCTGATTCTCCAACCCATTTGCTTAGTACCTCAGGTCCTTTCACCGCTATAAAGTTGGCACCACTTTCTGTTGCAGCTGCCTTTGCTAACAAGGTTTTCCCGCAACCTGGTGGGCCGTAGAGAAGAATGCCCTTGGGAGGTCTTATACCCATTTGTTCAAATATGTGAGGATATCTTATTGGCCATTCAACTGCCTCTCTGAGTTGTTGCTTAACAAGATCTAAACCTCCTATATCGTCCCAATGAACCTCAGGAACCTCAATAAGCACTTCTCTCATAAGTGATGGGGCTATATTCTTCATAGCCTTGTAAAAGTCTGCCATGGTAACCTTTAGTTTTTGAAGCAATTCTGAAGGAATTGGTTTATCAAGATCTATTGCATGTTCTTTCAAGAAGCGTCTGAGCGCGTTCATAGCAGCTTCCTTAACAAGTGCAGCAAGATCTGCTCCCGTATAACCATAGGTCATCTCAGCAAGTTTATCTAGATCAACATCTTCTGCAAGAGGAACGTTCCGTGTATGCACTGCGAGTATCTCTCTCCTCGCTCTCTTGTCTGGTGGTGGCACCTCAATCTCTCTGTCAAATCTCCCAGGTCTTCTTAGTGCAGGGTCAACAGCATCTGGTCTATTGGTAGCGCCTATGACTATAACCTTTCCTCTCTCCTCCAAACCATCCATCAGTGCTAAAAGCTGGGCAACAACTCTTTTCTCTACTTCGCCCACTACCTCCTCTCTCTTAGGAGCTATTGCATCAATCTCATCAATAAATATTATTGCAGGAGCATTCTTTTTAGCCTCCTCAAAAATCTGCCTAAGCCTTTGCTCAGATTCTCCATAGTATTTAGACATTATCTCTGGCCCGTTAATCGCCAAAAAGTAAGCGCCTGTCTCATTTGCCAAAGCTTTTGCTAGCAGAGTTTTTCCAACACCTGGTGGGCCGTAGAGAAGAATGCCCTTGGGAGGCTCTATACCAAGCCTCTCAAAAAGCTCTGGATGCTTTAGAGGAAGCTCAACAATCTCTCTTATCTTTTCCTTTACCTCTTCTAAATCACCAATATCCTCCCATGTAACCCTTGGCACTCCTGCAGGTGCTCCTCTAACAGGTTCTGGTCTTATAACAATATCTGTAGACTCTGTAACATAGACTATTTGAGAAGGTATTGTTGATATTACCCTAAGTCTAATTGGGTTTCCAAAGTAACCGAAATATGATAGAACAACTATATCTCCCCTAATCAATGGCTTTTGAAGCAACTCCCTCTTTAGATACTGTGCCAGATTCCTTGCATAATATTCCCTATACCTAGGATCATAATCAGCACCAAGAAAATCAGATTCGTCAAAAGCTAAGACAACTCTTTGTGCAGGCACAGCATTAGCTTTTCTCACAGATACCACATCACCTACGCTCACATTAAGTGCTTCTCTCATAAACCCATCTATTCTTATTATTTCGTAACCCTCATCCTCAGGATATGCAGGCCATGCTTGGGCTACAGTAACTCCCTTATTACTTCTAATCTCAATATAGTCGCCGACCTCAAGGCCAAGCTCCTTAAAAACTTTTCTTGGCACCCTAGCAATCTTTTTTCCAACATCTCGTTGTTTAGCAGATTCAACTCTTAGTGTAACCTCTTTATCGCCTGACATGGCAAAAACACCCTCAAGTGCATTTATTAAAAGTCTCTAACAAGCATAAAAGGTTTTTGATAAAAAACTTTAGAATGGAACAAAAATTATTGTAGAAAATGATTCGACTTTATCCTCAAAATCACTTGTGTTTCAGAGCTGCTTGAGCAGCCGCTAACCTAGCTACAGGCACTCTGAATGGAGATGCACTGACATAGTCTAAGCCCACTTTGTGTAGGAACATTATCGAAGCTGGATCGCCTCCATGCTCTCCACAAATTCCAATCTCTATTTTGGGATTGCTTGCCCTCGCCATTTTGACAGCCATTTCAATTAGCTTACCAACACCTTTTACATCCAAGGTCTCAAATGGATTGGCTGGCAATATCTTTTCTTGTAGATATAGAGGTAGGAACTTGTTCTCTGCATCATCTCTGCTGAAGCTAAATGTTGCTTGGGTAAGATCATTTGTACCAAAGCTTATGAAATCTACCTCTTTTGCTATCTCATCCATTACTAGACATGCTCTAACCGTCTCAACCATGGTGCCTATTTTAACATCTAGCTCAATACCATACCTCTTCTTAACATCTTCTAGTGCAGGTAGTATAGCCTTTTGCTTAACATATCTAATTTCATTTACCTCTGCTACCTGAGGTATCATTATCTCCACTATCGGTTTGTAACCTTCCTTCTTAAGCTCTGCTGCTGCCTCTAGTATGGCTGTGGCGAGATAGTAGTAGAATTCTGGATATGATACACCCACTCTAACACCTCTGTGACCAAGCATTGGGTTTGCTTCCTGCAAGAGCGAGACTCTCTTGTACAACCACTCCTTCTCCTTGATAATCTCTTCCGATGCGTTCTTCATTCTAAGTTCGTAGATTTCTCTTAGAACCTCTTCAGGCTTTGGCAAGAACTCGTGAAGTGGTGGATCAATTAGTCTAACAATTACAGGCTTTTCATTCATTATTTTGAAGATCTCTTTGAAGTCCTGCTTGATCATCTCAGCTAAAGGCTTTAGATGCTTGATCCTCTCTTCTGTGTTCTCAGCTAATATAACCTTCCTTAGTAACTCTAACCTCTCTGGCTTTCTAAACATTCTCTCTATTCGTAGCAGACCAATACCTCCAGCGCCGAACTTCAAAGCTATTTCTGCATCTGTTGGAACATCAGCATTTGCTCTTACACCAAGCTTCCTGATTTTATCAGCCCATTCAAGCAATTCAGCAAGCTCTGGTATAAGCCCTGCCTCAACTGTTGGAACAACACCTAAATACACATTGCCTGAATTACCATCAATTGTAATCCAGTCGCCTTCTCTTACAACAATGTTGCCAACTCTAAAGTACTTCTCTTCCTCATGGACCTCCAGAGCCTCTGCTCCAACAACAGCTGTTTTGCCTATTGCTCTTGCTACAACTGCTGCATGGCTTGTCATACCACCTCTGCTTGTTAATATTCCAACTGCTGCATAGAATCCGTGAACGTCGTCAGGCTTTGTCTCTGTTCTTACAAGTATAACCTTCTTACCCTCCTTAGCCCATCTAACTGCATCATCAGGGTGGAAAACTGCCTGTCCGCTCACAGCACCTGGGGATGCTGGAAGTCCCTTTGCTATTGGGGTTGCCTTCGCTTTGGGATCTATTCTTGGATAGAGCAATTGAATGACGTGCTCTGGGCTTACCTTAAGTATTGCCTCTTCTTTTGTTAATATACCCTCTTTGACCATGTCAACAACTGTTTTAACTCTTGCTAGTGGAGTCATCTTTGCATCTCTGCATTGTAAGAAGTATAGCTTGCCTCTTTCAACTGTAAATTCTATGTCTTGTACATCCTTGTTCACTTTCTCTAATAGCTTGGCAGCATTATAGAGATCCTCATATAGCTTTGGATTAATTCTCTTTAACTCTGATACGGGATATGGTGTTCGTATACCTGCTACAACATCTTCTCCTTGCGCATTTGGCAAGAATTCGCCATATAAGACATTTTCTCCCGTAGCAACATCCCTGCTGAATACAACACCAGTTCCACTATCCCAGCCCATGTTGCCAAATACCATGGTGACAACATTAACAGCCGTGCAATGCGCTATTTCTGGTGTTATTTTGTTCATTATTCTATAGAATATGGCTCTTGGATTCATCCAAGATCTGAACACTGCTTTTATAGCTAGTTCCAGTTGCTTCCATGGGTCTTGTGGAAACTCACCCCAGTTCTTCTTGACAACTTCTTTGTATTTTTCAACAAGCTCCTTCATGTATTCAACAGATCTTTGCCATAGCCTCGGCGCTATATCTCTTGGTGGCTGTGCATCTAGTCTAGGTGTGTAAACAGGTATTCTCTCTCTAATCTTCTGAAGCTCGTCGCTGAACTTCTCTTCTACCTCCTTCTTAAACTTTTCATTAAGCTCATCAAATACAGCATTAAATAATTTTTCATCAATTCCAAGTACTATCTTTCCAAACATGTTAATGAATCTTCTATAAGCATCATATGCAAACCACTCATTATCAGCAAGTTTCGCTAGCCCCACAACCACTTGATCGTTTAGACCTAGATTGAGAACGGTGTCCATCATTCCAGGCATCGAAATTGGTGCGCCACTTCTCACTGATACAAGTAGTGGATTGTTGGGGTCTCCAAACCTCTTACCTGTTTTCTTCTCGAGGATTTTTACATGTTCTACAACCTGATCCCATAGTCCTGGTGGTAGCTGTAAAGAATCTATAATACCCCAAACCTTTTCTATTAGCTTATCTCTAACTTCTGGTGGGGGGTTCTTTGAAAGCTCAGCCTCTATTGCATCTATTTCAGCTTTTCTAGGTGCATAGAAATCTACACATGTATCGGTGGTTATTATGAATCCTGGTGGTACTGGAAGGCCAAGTTTTGACATTTGTATTAAGCTTACTCCTTTACCACCAAATAGCTTCTTATTCTTCTCGTCTGCCTCCTCAAATTGATATACATACTTCTTTATGCTTGCAGACATGCTAAAAACACCTTTAATGCGCTTTCATGACCAGACTAAGATTACATGAATTAGTTTATAAATGCTACTCACTATAACTGTGTAAAGAATAATTAGACAAGCTAAAATATATTGTGAAAAGAAGGTGTGGTTCGGACATAGGTGTATAAATTTGAGTGGCTTCATTGGAAAAAAGACATCTATAGATAGAACATCAAAAATAGGCTATGAGGCAACAATATATGGCCCTACAAGAATAGGCGCAAACTCATTTATTGACGATGAAGTTACTGTTGGTTATCCTTCGAGAAGAAAGATTGTTGAGATGATGGAGAAGCATGTAGATAGCAAGATTGATCACATATTTGATGAGCTGAGCGAAGGTAGTATAATTGGAAATCAGTGTATTATTAGGCGTGGTACTATAATATATGAGAGGGTTCTGATTGATGATAACTGTGAAACTGGGCACTATGTCCTCTTGAGAGAGGATACAAGAATAGGTAAAAGATGTAAAATAGGCTCGTATACAATAATAGATGGTTTCGTCACTATAGGAGATGACACAATCATACAGTCAAATGTGTACATACCGCCATGGGTAACTATAGGATCTCGTGTTTTCATAGCACCTAGAGTTGTGTTCACAAATGATAGATACCCGCCAAGCAACAGACTGATAGAAACTATTGTAGAGGACGATGTTATCATAGGAGCTAATAGCACTATAGTTGCAGGTATTAGAATCGGGAAAGGGGCTGTAATAGCAGCAGGCTCAATAGTTACTAAAAGCATTGAGCCTTATACTGTTGTCGCTGGCGTTCCTGCAAAAACTATAATGAGAAGAGATGAATATGAGGCAAAGAAAAAAGATTATGAGGGTGCTCTAAATAAATTTCCTTGGAGATAATCAATTCATTTAATACTACACACCTTTATAACCCAAGTTAATACTGTATCTATCCTAGTAGTGCTGAATAGTTAACTTACTATGTTTAATTGTATCGGGTTTGAATATGGGAAAAAACAAATCATTGTTAGAATTTATGTCGAGAAAACCACCTACAGAATCCACATCCACCAACAAAGATTCTAATCAGCCATCTGAAACAGGTAGCCATGCTAACAATGCTTCCGTAGCTACATCTGCAACTATGCGCGAGGCTAATACGTTTTCCAGAACGAGTATCGATAATATCAGCGAGTATCAGAAAATCATGGAATCATCTAATATAAACATCGTGGTTCAAAAAAACTTAGACATAAATGAGCCTATAATAAAACCATTCTTTAAAAAGCGTGTAGTAGTAGACTCTATCTCCTCTGCATATCTTCTTCAAGTTGACTACGATGGAGATGCTAAAAAAGCTGTTCTAGTTTTCTACGATCCAGAATCGAATAAGCTATTGTTTCTTTATGACAAGACAGGGCATAAACCATATTTTCTAACAGACATAAGCGTAGATAAGTTCAATGATAGGAATGATCCTGTGATTAAAAGAATAGTTTCCCACCCATCGTTTGACCATGTTGAAGTTGTTGAAAAAATTGATTTACTCTACAACATGAAGAGGGTATTAACCAAAATTGTTGTAAAGGATCCCTTGGCTGTAAGAACACTTAGAGAAAGAGTTGCTAAGGCATGGGAAGCTGATATAAGATATCATATCAACTACATATATGACAATCTACTTATTCCCGGCCTTCCATATTCTGTAAATGTAGGTGAATTCAAAGATACTAGTAATATTGATGAGAATTCCTTGGTTGATAATATCAAGAAAAGCTTGGGTGTGGAAGACAAAGAATTAATTGATGTAGCCGTACATCTCACCAAGCTATTTGAAGCTAAATGGTTCTCGCCCAACAGATTAGCTATCGATATAGAGGTTTATACACCTTTCGAAGGAAGAGTACCCTCTCCTGAAACAGCAGAATACCCAATAATTTCCATAGCTATGGCATCAAATGATGGACTTAAAAAAGTTTTTGTGCTATATAGAGAGAATCTCAAGGTTATTACAGATATGCCAAAGGATGTTGAGGTAGAGATATATGATAGTGAGAGAAATATGATTCTAGATTTCATCAATTTATTGCAAGATTATCCAATAATATTAACATTTAATGGAGACAATTTTGACTTTAGATACTTGCTATCTAGAGCCATTAAGCTTAATATCGATGCTGAATTGCTGGGTATGGAAATAAAGAAGGTTGTTAAAGGAAATAAAATAGAATTTGAAGCAAAACTCAGAACATCACTTCATGTTGATTTATATAAATTCTTCAGTAACAAAGCTATTCAAACATATGCATTTGAGGCACGCTACAAAGAGGCCAATTTAGATGCTGTAGCCCAAGCATTATTAGGCATTGGAAAGGTACAACTAGATGAAGACTTAAGTAAAGTAAGCCTTGGAGATTTGATTAGATATAACTTCAGAGATGCCCAAATAACGTTAGAATTAACAACATTCTCAAATGAGCTTGTATGGAAACTCATGTTGCTACTAATGCGTATAAGTAAACTTGGATTAGAGGATTTGACACGTTCAACGGTATCGATATGGATTAAGAATATGTTTTATTGGGAGCATAGAAAAAGAGGCTATTTGATTCCAAGGAAAGATGACATATTAAGGCTAAAAAGCAAGAAGGTAACAGAAGCAATAATTAAGGGGAAGAAATATGCTGGAGCCATTGTCATGGAGCCGCCACAAGGAATATTCTTCAACGTTATTGTACTAGATTTTGCTTCTCTATATCCTTCAATCATGAAGAGATGGAACCTAAGCTATGAAACTATAGACCCAGATACAAATGTCTGTAAAAAAATAAGCAATGTTATAGATGAAAATGGTAAAGTTATACACCACGTATGCCTCGATAGACCGGGAATAACTGCAGCGATTGTTGGTATGCTCCGAGATTTCAGGGTTAAAATATACAAAAAGAAGGCAAAGGACAAAAATCTTGATGATGCCACTAGAAGCTGGTATGATGTTGTACAAAGAGCTATGAAGGTATTTATCAATGCTGCTTATGGTGTTTTCGGAGCAGAGAACTTCTCATTCTATGCCCCATCAGTTGCAGAAAGCGTAACTGCAACTGGAAGGAGGGTTATTATGGCTACAAAAGATAAAGCCTTGGAACTAGGACTTATCGTTCTGTATGGTGATACAGACTCACTATTTATATGGAATCCTGATGAATCTAAGTTAAATGAGCTTAAAAAATGGGTTGAGGAAACATTTGGTCTTGAATTAGAAACAGATAAAATCTATAAATTCGTTGCTTTCCCAGCCTTGAAGAAAAACTACGTTGGGGTGTTATCATCAGGCGAAATAGATGTTAAAGGAATGGTTGGCAAAAAGAGGAATACCCCTGATTTCATAAAACAGCTGTTTTCCTATATTCTCAAACAGCTATCAACAATAGAAGAACCTGAAGATGCCTTTAAGGTAATAAATGAGATAAGAAATGAACTTGAAAAATACTATATATTGCTAAAGTACAAGCTCCTCACATTAGATGAAATAGCATTTCAAACAACATTATCTAAACCACTCTCTGAATACAAGAAGAACACCCCACAACATGTAAAAGCAGCTTTAATGCTCCAAAGATACGGCATGCAGATATCCCCTGGTGATGTTATAACATATATTAAGACCAAGTCTAAGGAAGGTGTAAAACCAATACAATTAGCAAAGATAACAGAACTTGATGTACAGAAATATGTTGAGACTATGAAGACTTCTTTAGAACAGTTATTTACAGCTTTAAACATATCATGGGAGGACATCGTTGGAGGAGGTAAAATAAGTTAAAAGCGCATGATTTTGACCTGGAATAGACTTGTTTATATCTGTATATTTTCCACTCAGTTGTGGGCTCTCATCATTAATCAGCGCTTTTAACCTTCATCACAGTTGCAAATGCCGTACTACTTTTATTATATCCCATTTTGGAACAAAAATTTTTGGGAAAATCAATATGGGGTTAGAAGAACTAACTGATGTGCTTAATCATTTTACGCTATTAATAAACAATAGTAGCAATATTGCAAAGATGTTTGCATGGATTGGTGTAGTACTAGTGATGATAGTCACAGTATATTATCTTAGTGTGGGAATAGCAAAACTAGCAAAAGCCTTTTGGAAAATGAATGTAAAATACCTCGGCTTGGTTGTATTAATGTTAGGAATAATATTCATAACTATTTCATTGATCATATAAACTATATAATTTTTTAAACCGACATACATTGTTTCTATGAATAAATTAGAGAGGTAATGAATATTGAGAATACTAGTTCTAAGAGCTGAATTAGGGGAAATAAAGGAGAAAAACATAGTCGAAGGAGAATTTAATAATGTTTTAAAGGACGTTGTAATGAAGGCTTTGAATATTTGGGAGCCACAAAAATCTGATTTGATAGTGATGAAACATAAACATGAAATAAACATTAAGTTGCCCATAAAAAAAGAGCAGTATGATCTTTATTCACAGCTTAATCTTAGGAGAAAAGGTGATGTTGCAACTGTGGAGGTGATTGTTTACCTTGTAAGCTTTGAGAATCAGTGGATAGACGATAATATAATTGATTCGAAAGTATTTATTGTTGCACCATATATAGATGAGTTCATTTCGGAGAAAGTAGAGGAACTGGCAAAAGGAATAACATCGCCTGAACATAGAGAGGAAGAAGAAACTGAAGAGGAATAATGGTATGTTATTGTGCAAGGCCTAACGCATTTAGTACTTCTTTTCTCGCTTTTTCTAGATCAACATCTAAAGTCTTTTCACTTATTGGTAGCCTTGTTAGAACAGGCTTTATTTCCCCATTCAATTCCGCGAATAATTGTGGAAGCCAAGCCATACCAAATTCGTCCTTCTCACCATATGTATTTACGAACACATAATCCTCTTCAATTATATCCAGAGGCACCTTTAACTGCTCTGCTAGCTGCTTCGCCAATGCCTCAAAGTACTTATGTTGTGGAAGATGCTTTGCAGTTACTAGTATTAGTTTTTTAACATTCATTTTAATTACCTTCTAAGTGTTTAGGTATGTGAAAGGTATTTAAATTGTTATGAATTTATTTTCTAAGAACTATTTCAACTACATCTCTATCATGCAAAATATGATCCAGACCCACCCTCTGCCCAGGATATTTTACAGAGGTACCCCAGACCCTGGCATAGGCAAATTTTCTCACAAAATCTTTGTGAATTGCTTTTGCGACATCAAGTACTGTAGCTCCCTTTTTTAGCACTAGCGGTCTAGATGATGGCTCTCCATTGGGAGGTTTAGTATATATTCTTATGATATTGACCAATCTAAATATTGCATCTCCTATAACATCTTTGTTAAATCCCTTCACTATTGAAACAGAGATGGCAGGCAATTTTAATTCCTTTAAGAATCTATCATGTAAGTTACTTGAATCATTAACAAGGTCTATTTTATTTAATAAAACTAGGGCTGGTTTATACACTACCCTTTCAAAAATTGCTTTTTCAACATCGTCTAGATTTGCTTCACCATATATTTTAACTATTGCATTGTATATTCTATAGCTATTAAGAAGTTTGACAACATCCTCTTCAGTACCTAAAAATCTGCCATAATTAACTATTCTTATCCCACCAGCATGGCTCTTCTCAATTTCCACAAATCCTCTAGGCCTCTCAATACTAATTCCATTGTCATTCAAAAATTCGATAATACGTTTAAAATCATTCTCATAATCTTTTGAAGCATCCAACACTATTATGATACCATCACTATTCTTAACTAGGCCAGCTACTTTTGTGTTCCATCCTCCTCCTTCTGGTATTATTGAAGGTGCTTCAACAATCTGAAATTGTACATCTTCATATTGCATCATACCGACAACAGGGAACTTAGTAGTATATGGAACGTCTGAGACCTCGGCTTTGGCCCCAGTTAAGAATCTCAGTAAAGCACTCTTGCCAGACTTTGTGAAGCCCAGTAAAATCAGTTGAGCGGCCCCCTCTTTTTCAACAAAAAAGGAGAGTCCACCTCCTGACCTCTTCTGTCTTTTCTCCTCAATTTCTTCTCTAAGCTCAGCCATCCTTTTTCTAACCCAGCGTACAAGATTCTCTGTACCCTTATGTTTTGGAACTGCTGAAAGAAACTCCTCTAGTGCTCGAAGCTTTTCCTCAGGTGTTCTAGCCTCCATGTATTTTGCAAATTTTGCTTTAGCTTCAGCAGGTAAGTTTGTAACCATTCTCTCAAACCCAGCAAAAACAGTATATGTTTTATGCTTCTCTTTCTACTAATTTAGACACTGTGATATATTTTGGTATAAAAATTAATTAATTGTTGTGCCTCAATTAACTATAGCGTTGCAACATGATGAGGTCTAGGGCGCTACTGAATAAAATTGATGAAGAGCCCTTTGCTGAACAAAATTGCTACAACTTTAAGAACTTCCCAGCGTATATTGCATTGCCGGCAAGGTATTTTTCTATCCTCAGCAATTCATTGTACTTGGCAGTTCGTTCTCCTCTTGCTGGGGCTCCAGTTTTTATAAATGGTCCGTTCACAGCCACAGCAAGGTGGGCTATTGTATTATCTTCGCTTTCCCCACTTCTATGACTTATAATTGTATAGACACCATTGTTTTTAGCTAACGATATGAAGTCTAGAGTCTCCGATAGTGTACCTATCTGATTAGGTTTAACAATAACAGCAGAGACAGAGCCATATTTGATTGCTGTTTCAAGTCTGTTAACGTTTGTTACGGTAAGATCGTCACCAACAATAATTGTTTTATCTTTTAGCTCTTTTCTAAGCTCAGCATAAGCCTCAAACTCCTCTTCGTTGAATGGATCTTCAATGCTTAAAATGTTGAATTCTGTAGCTAACGATTTCCAATATTCAATAAGCTTTTCTTTACTGAGCCTGTTACCATCTACTACATAAACGTTATTTGCCTCATCGTAAAACTGAGAAGCTGCTGCATCTAGTGATATCCTCACCTGCTTCTCTGAATCATAGCCACAGTTTTTAATGGCTGTTAAAAGAGCCTCTATAGCCTCTCTCACAAATTTCATTGGAGGGGCATATCCGCCTTCATCACCTACGTTGACTGCCAAGGATCCGTACCTGTTTTTTAGCACTGATTTCAATTCCTTGTATATTTCAACTGCAGCTCTTATTGCATCTGAAAATGAATCAAAATCTATTGGAACTATCATAAACTCTTGGACAGCTAGTTCATTTCCTGCATGCGCACCTCCGTTAATAATATTCAAAAGTGGCACAGGTAAAATTCTGCTATTCATGCCTCCTAGATACTGAAATAGGGGAATTTTTGATGTATCAGCAGCTGCCTTTGCTACAGCTAAACTCGTTGCTAAAATTGCATTTGCACCTAACCTAGATTTGGTGGGGGTACCATCTATCTGCATCATTATTTTATCTACTTCTCTCTGTTTTCTTGCATCAATTCCTTGTATTGCTGGCGCAATATAATTTACAACATTTGAAACAGCTTTGCTTACGCCTCGCCCTTTAAACTTTTTCGCATCTTCATCCCTAAGCTCTAGAGCCTCAAATTTACCTCTAGATGCTCCTGCTGGTGCAATGGCTCTACCAACGCCACCACCAACAGTTTCTACAACTACCTCTACGGTAGGATCCCCACGTGAATCAAGCACTTGTAATGCATCTACAAATTTTATTATGTATGGATTGGACATTGCTCATCACTTGCGATTAAAATTATTATTGTTAGAACATAATATATTTTGCTCCTCTATCAAAGGTTTATATACGCGACTTAAGTAATGGTATGCATGTGAGTGGGAATGCCCAAAAAGGAAAGTCAAAAGATCTCAAACAAGTGTCCAAAGTGTGGAACAGTTGTATCTTCTCCCACCAAAACATGGCAATTAATAGCACCAATACCTGATAGTGCAGGAAGAGTGACTATAACTATAATGGGAATATATGAGTGTCCCAACTGCGGTTACAAATGGCGTAGTGTTATATCGAAAATGAAAGTCGGTAGTGAGAATGTAGAGATAGAGAGTGCTAAGAAAACTATTACTCTAGGTAGTGGTAGAAGCGAAAGAAGCGAAAATGTAATCGAACTTGATTTAGATGAGATTTCTAATGAGGAGGAAGAGTAGAATGGAAATGAGCAAAACACTAAAAACTCTTGAAACAGTATTGCTTTTATTGCTTATATTGTTACTGCTTTACGCCAATTTGGCTTATTATTTATGGAAACAAATAACCATAGCTGTTGTTGAAGGGTATAGTATGTATCCATTGCTTCACGACGGTGATATTGTGTTAATTATTCCATCTGATAACATACACCTTGGCGACATAATTATTTTTAGAAATGACTATAATGAATTTGTGATACATAGAGTAATAGGTATAATAAATTGTTCTGGCAAGAACCTTTATATGACAAAAGGTGATAACAATCAGTTTGTTGATCAAGCAACATTCATCTCATATAGAACTAGCATTGAATGCAGAAAAGGCACCATAGAAATTTTGCATGGTGTTAACAATGTCTTTGTTGAAAACATACTTCAAGCAATCGATGATAGTTATAGAGGTATAGATGTTTCGAGAGTAGTAGGAAAGGTTTTGCAGATAAATGGCGTTGTAATAAAAATAACAGGTCTTATCACGAGATAGGACTATGTTTTTCTGGTTCATGGTTTAGAATATAATATGCAACCTCCTTTACATATAGTCCTGAGGATTTGAGCGATAAGATCTTTTTTAAATAACCTCTCCAGTCAAAACCGAACTTCCTCCATTTCTCAAATTCCCTTAGAATATTCTCCCAGGCAGCTCTATGAAAAACGCAAAAACCATTTTCATCTGCAAATCTCCTGCACACTTTACATATTCCTTTATTGCTTATTGTTTTGCAATTTACATTATCTATACATGGCACCACAGAGAATATGTCGTAAATTATTGCTGATTTAATTTTCAATACATTGCTTATATACCTCAGCAAAACATTCTTTGCCTCCTCAACAACGCTGTCGCACTTGGCTTTGCCTTCCCTTATATCTCTCAAATATTCTTCAAATTTCCTAGTTAGTGAAACACTAACCAAGTCCTCTACATACTTCTTGAGCAGAAAAGTTACGAAAAAGCCTGTGTCTGATACGTCTACAGATCTTGACTTAGATTTTAGGTATCCTCTGTTAAAAAGCAACTCTATTATCTCGGCTCTTGTCGACTCAGTACCTATGTTCATGCTTTCCATCCATTTCAATAAGGATATTTTAGATGGTGCTTGAGGTGCTTTTGTGTACATGATCTTTATATTAAAACTCTTTATAGGGATCTCTTCACCCTCAATAAACTTGTAATTAGTCAAATACTGATCCTCCACTATGTGGAAATATGGATAGTATTTGAGCCATCCATGGTCCAAAACTTTATTTGTGGTAATAGAATATCGTAAGCCGTGAATGTCTAACACTACATTCAATTCCATGATCTTTAAAGGTGTAGAGAGTGTAGCTAAAAATCTTCTGACAATAATATCATATATTTTTTCATGTTGAGGATCCAGCTTTTTAGGCATTTCACCAGTAGGATAAATCGCGGGGTGTGCAGGATCATCTAGAGGACCGTTATTGGGTTTTAAAATACCGCTAGTTTCTTTGATGATCTGCTTTACAAGGTCTCTATAGTTTTTATTTAATCCAATCATGTTTAATATGTTTTTAATGTCTAGTGTTTGAGGAATCTTCTGGCTGTTGGTCCTCGGATAGCTTATTAAGGCATCTAAATAAAGGTCTTCAGCTATCTTCTGTGTTTTATGTGGACTTATCCTGTAGATCCTATATGCCTCTTTTTGCAGATCTGGAAGATTGAATGGATGAGGTGGGTTATAAACCTTTATTTCTTTATAAACCTTTTTAATGGTGGCATAGGGCTTCATCTTTATTTTTTCGATTATCTGCTTTGCCTTGTCTAAAGAGTCTATAGGGTCTCCTTCATATACTGGTTTAAGCGTTTTATTGCCTAGTTCTAGTGAAATATCTATTACAGCATATGGCACAGGAACATGTAAACGTCTTTTCAGCACCATATCAGTTGCATAAACTAGTGTTGGTGTTTGAACTCTTCCAGCACTTAATATGCTCTTTTTTCCAAATACCTGTTTATGCAAATCCATTAGCATCCTTGATATGTTTATGCCCCATAGCCAATCCAGTACATGTCTACAATAACCAGCTTCAACCATATTATAGTCAATGCTTGAAAGATTAGAAAAAGCCTTTCGAATATCTGCGGGAGTTAAACTAGAAAACTTGGCTCTCTTAGCCTTCTTAATGTCACCAAAATTCTTGATAATCATGTAGCCGATTAAAGAGCCTTCCACATCATAATCACATGCATTAATGAATCCAACGGCTTTCTGCGAAAGAATTCTAAGGACTTCAAAATATTTTCTTGCATACCTACTCTCTTTATCGACTACATGTCTGGGAACCCATTTAAAATTAAATGTTGGGTAACCTACATCATCTGTTGCCAAGGTAAATAAATGGCCTGCTGCTGGCGCTATAACGTAAAAAGCTCCATTCCATTGTGTAAACCAGATAGAAACCCCATTAATCATAATCTTTTTGCTCGCATTTAGAGCTTCTGCAATCTTTTGAGCAGCTTTTGGCTTCTCTGCTATTACAAGAACATAATTATTTATTGAAATACCTTTTTGTTTCAAATAATCCTTCATTTTAGCACATCCTTTACCAAAATATGCTTATTATATTTCTATTCTATCTATGACTATACCACCTTAACTAAATTAATATATAAGGTATGTGGGCCAATAGGGAATATCCTAGATAGCTCTTAAATCATTTTAATCTCAGATAAGATATCTCATAATCTCTTTTTCTTCAAGTGAAAAAATGTTCTCAAGCAAGCTTTTTAATTTTTCAATTCTATCTCTTTCTACACGTGCCAGCAGCTGTACTGGAATTAACTGATATTCACCATTTGGCTTTACTCGTTTAATCAGTAGCGGTAAAACCCCAGCTAATAGCTCATGATAGGCGATTATAATTGGATCCTTCAACTCTAGTTTAGCAACATCAATGAGTGGAGGTGCTCCTAGAGCTAGTTGGATAGCCCTTGCAGAAATAATGCGTGCCTTCTCGTATTTTGTTAGTCTTTTCGGCCCTATTCTAATCTCATTTAACGACTTTACTAATGTTGGAACTTGCTGATCTTTACTCATTGTAAAAACCTTATCAGTTGTTCATGTATTGTAATTTAAATAAAGCGAATAAAAGTTTTATTAGATTAAAAATCTGTAAACTTATGTTTAAAAACAATCGCTCTATTGTAATGTTGTCCTCAGTCTAGAGAAGGTGTTTTTGATTCTTCCTCCTCTTCTTTCTTCTCTTCTTTCTTCCCTTTCTCTTCCCTCTTTGGCGAGGCTGCTATGACATCATCTATTTTGAGTACCGTTGTTGCGGTCTCTGTTGCACTCTTCAGTATCTGCTTCTTTACTATTACAGGTTCGATAACGTTGAGTTTCTCCATGCTTTCAGCAACTTTACCATTAACTACATCTATGCCAGCTGCTGTTTTCCCTTCTGAGTGGAGCTTTCTTAGCTCCATAAGGGTCTCTAAAACATCCATGCCAGCTGTCTGGGCAAGCACCGTTGGTATTTCCTCCAACGCATCAGCAAAAGCCATTATAGCTAGCTGTTCCCTCCCTCCAACTGTCTCTGCCCATTTCCTTAACCTCATTGCCACCTCTACCTCTGCTGCTCCACCACCATAGACGATCTTTGGATCTCTAAGTATATTTCTAACAGTATTGAGAGCATCATTCAAGCTTCTCTCAACCTCATCAAGCAACATGTCATTGGCTCCTCTTAGCAAAATGGTGACTGCTCTTGGGTTCTTACAGTTCTCAACAAATACCATCTTGTCGTTGCCTACCCTTCTCTCTTCTACAACAGCACATTGTCCAAGGTCTTTCTCAGTCAGATCCCTAACACTAGTAACTATTCTCCCACCTGTAGCTTTTTCTAGTTTCTCCATGTCACTTCTCTTAACCCTTCTAACAGCCATAATACCCTTCTTAGCCAGATAATGCTGAGCAACATCATCAATACCCTTCTGACAAATAACAACATTAGCACCAACAGCAGAAATCT
>JAVYNU010000008.1 GCA_038735125.1 Ignisphaera sp. | reverse complement strand
TGAATTTTAATTACCTCTAATTACTTTCTTCTATTACTATCACCTTGACCTTCTTTCTGTGTAGTTTTGATAGCTTTTCTTGGTATTCTTTTGGTGGGTATATGAGGTATTTGCCAGCTGTTCTAACAACTTTTCCATCAAATACATATATTGAGACCATAATATGTTCCTCGTCAATACTAGGATATAAAGGTTTTATAAGCTTGTACTCTAAATACTTAAACTAGTGAAGCCCGATGAAGGCGTCTATCCACTTGAATTACAGGTGGATGCCTGAGGGCACATACCACAGAGTCCTCAAGTCAGAGGCAGAGATGCCGATGGAAATGCAAATGATTTACCCAGGACTTGACAATCTATAGGTATGCGTTGCAGAATGTTGTAGACGCCTTACGGGATTTAGATAAGCTCCCTAGGAAGAGCCAGCTTCACCAAATGTTCTACTCAATGCTAAGAGAATATGGCTTTAGAGCACATGTAGCTAGAAATGTATAACTACGCATTGGCTTTAGTGGAATCGGCTAGAAGCAACAATGGCGATAAGCCGAGGATTAGAAAGCTTTCAGCAAGGCTAGACTACCAAGATGCTAGAGTAGAGTTGGAGAAGGGGGTAGCCAGGGTTATTCTGAGAAACAAGTAGTATACTCTGAGACTCAAGCACAGAAGAGGGTGTATCGAGAGATTCACAGGTTTGAAGTGGAAGGAGGTTCACGTGAAATATGAGAACAAAAAGCTGTTTGCCAGCATAGTCTTCGAGGTTGGCTACAAGCCATATAATCCGAGGGGTCTCACAGCAGTTGATTTAAATTTGAGAACTGTTGCAGTTTTTGATGGCTCTGAGACTAGGAGGTGCAAGACAAGGTTTGTTGAGGCATTGAGTAAGAGGGCTAGGGCTGAGGAGATTCAAAAGAAGTATTCCAAGAGGTGGAGGTACAATGAGAGGATTTTAAACAGGATTATAGCTCTTTACAGAAGAGCTAGGAGCATCATCAACGATTATTGCTGGAAACTTGCAAAAGAGATAATTGTTAAGGCACATAAGCAAAAGCACGCTGTTGCCTTAGAAGACCTTGAACACCTGAGAGACTCTATCAGTGGTAGAAGTAATAGCGTTAGATGGAGGCTGACACTATTGCCTACAGAAAGCTCCAATTCACAATTATAGCCAAGGCGATTGAGCATAATGTTCCAATAATTGTTGTAGACCCTAGGAACACTTCATCAACTTGCCCGAGGCGCAGCTCTAGGCTAATCTATGTACATAGACTAGCCATATGCAGAAGGTGCGGATTCAAGAGAGACAGAGACTTCGTCGGAGCCATGAATATATAGCTGAGAACGTTGAAAGCGTATGCGGGGGAGCCTGGGTCTCCCCAAAGAGCCCCTGCAGTGAAGGATGAAACCAGACAGAGCAGGGGAAAAGAGATGAGAGAATGAAGCAAAGAAATCAGAAGTATTTAGAGGTAATCAAAAATAACGAACAGACCCGAACCCCTCTCTGTTGCTTCAGTTTTCATATAGGTTTATAGGGGTTGATACCAATTTTGCCTAGCTCTCGTTTCTCAAAAAACTATAAGTATTTCTATTGTAAGTAGGTATTGAAGGTGGCACCGCGAGCTCGATGAGCAGTGCGAGGGGGGAGGAAACTGCCCGAGGAAGCTCTCCACGTCTCCGAGGGGAGGTAGGCTCCCGTAGGCGGCATGGAGAGAAGACAGGGGGTATGAGGGTGAGCGACGAAATCAACTAACATGAACCGCTATGAAACCTTGACCCCTAACACCTAGTCTGTAGTTTCTGCTTGTGGCAACCACCATTATCTAACCAATCATTATTTTCCTCTTGACTTTTAATCTTTTGGTCTTTGTTTTATGCAAACTTTTTTACTTTTTGTTGCATGTATATATCACTTCGATGATGAGAGGTCCGCGTCGGATTTGTGATGTGAGAACCCGAGTCTGATTTTTTAGAGTAGTGTTGTTTGGTGTTATGACAAGTTTTAATTTGCATTGATTGTGTCTTACGGGTTTTGATACAAATCTTTATTACTTTGTGTTAGAATATATTATATTTGGTGGGTATATGCTTAGAAAGGCTATTTTTCCTCTTGGTGGTTTGGGCACCAGGTTGTATCCGTTAACCGTCGAGACTTCGAAAGCTGTTGTTAGGTTTCTTAACAGGCCTTTGATAGAGTTTGTTATTGTTAAGCTTGCTAGTCAGGGTATTACGGAGTTCTACATGGGTGTGAGTGGGTATTTCAACTATAAGGAGGTTTATGATTATTTTGGAGAGGGTTTGAAGGTTAGGCTTAAATATGGTTTTCCCGATGTTAGGATCAGGTATCAGCCTAATGAAGATAGTGTTGGTAATGCTGATAGTGTTAGAATTATCATGGAGTACTACGATATTAGAGAGGATGTTCTTGTTGCTCAAGGGGATCTGCTATTCGATATAGATGTGAAAAGCTTCTATTCTATGCATAAAAGCAAAGAGGCTTTTATGACCATAGCTGTTAAGCTTCTTGAGGAAGACAGGGATATCAGACATTTTGGAGTTGCTGATATCAATAAAGATTGGAGGTTGAGAAGATTTGTTGAGAAACCGAGATCGGCTGAAGAAGCTCCAAGTAGATATGTAAATACAGGTGTATATATATTATCAAAGGACTTCAGAGAATTTATATCATCACCAAAGGTTACAGAGTATAGAGAAAGAGGTATGATGGACTTTGGACAGCATATAATACCACTTGCAATAGAGAGTGGACTACCTGTATACGCATACGAGCTAACAGGGTATTGGTTCGATATAGGAACTCCCGAGAGATATCTAGCAGCGGTTTTCTATATGCTTAGACATCTATCTCCAGAAGAATTAGAGGCAAAGACATTGATACAAGGTGTTAAGGTGCAGGGGAAAAGCAGGGAATCTCAAGAGCTACACAAAGAGATACTCAAAAGTATATCAATGGGGGAGATAAAAGTGGATGGAGAAAACTTAATTGGTCGCCATGTTAAGATAGGAAAAGGTGTTTCACTAGCAAATAGTGTTATAGACAATTACGCTATTATCAATAATAATGTTACAATAAACTATAGTGTTGTAATGGATAGGTGCAGGATAGATTCTGGGGCGACTATTACACATAGTATTATTGGTAGACATGTTAAAATAGGAAAGAACGTAAAGATAGAGAACTCTGTAATAGGAGATGACGTTGTTATAGGTGAGGGATCGACACTTAGAAATGTGAAGGTATGGCCTCATAAAGAAGTTCCAGGTGGTGTATACATCGAAAATATGACGATTAGATAATGGCTATGAAAACTTAACATTGTCAAGTATTCTATGAAGTTCTGTGAGCCAAGTCTTTATCATTCTTGGATTCCAGAACTCCGTCCACCAATAATCACTATCTATAGCGTGATACAAAGCCCAATAAGCTGCTTTAACATCTTGGGAATCTCCAGCTATATATTTATAGAGTCTAAGTTTGTGATATGCCTTCTCAACCTCGAACCACATATATTTCTGTTCATTCAGCTCTCCATCCCATTTATGAAAACCATTTACCCACGAATTTGTTGGTATATAAACAATTTTCTTGCAATTCTCTCCACAAGTTTTCACAGCTTCGTGGCCTGTCATACTCCTTAAAAATCCTTTTTCCTGTAGTATGTTAACATATTTATAGAAGTTTATGAAGAATGGATATGTATTCTTGGGATACTTTGAGAATATCATCCAGTTTTCTCCATCTAAAGCAATTGTTACAAAACCTCTTCTACTAACAACATTTAATATGGTGTCGAGAGCTGCTTTTAGAGCTTCAACTCTATTAGCAAAGTTGTTTCTAAAACCTATCAAATCACTAATTGGCTGATCCCTAAATAAGATTCTAATTCTTTTACCATCTCCACTAACAAATTCGTATGGTTCATATATAGTTGTTTTATCGCCGATTGCCTTGGGGAAGTGGCTCTTCCCACACAGAATAGTGTAATCTATTCCTAGATCGGCATAGATTGTGCCAAGCCTGTTGTGCCAAGCCATTTCAGGTGTCCAAACACCGTGTGGCTCAATATTCATAACCTCTTTTGTTATCTCTATTCCTAGCCTAAGCTCGTCTCTAACAACCTCCTCCATATCAAATCTATGTATAATGTAGCCAAGTATTGTATGGGCATAGACAGATGTTAGAACCTCTATGGCACCTTGATTTGCAAACCTCTTATACATTTCCAGAGCCTCTTTTACCATATCAATTCTTTTGTCGCCTGGCAAGACCTTCTCACCACTCTCCAAAACATATCCTTTTTCAATAGCCTCTCTCCACTGGATCAAGAGACTTGGCGAAAGGTGAACCGTTGTTTTAACCTTTGGAAACATTTCATAGACTTTTGCATGAACGTAGTAAGGTCCTCCAATAGCATAAGGCTCGAATAGGTTGTACCAAACCCATTTAAATGGATAGTCTGCAAAATACGTTTTGTTGGGTAGGTAATTTGGTGGCTGGTGATTATGCCAAACAATAATCAAGTTCACAAGGTTTTTAGCAGCTCCATATACAGGAAGCTCCACCCTCTCGAAAGACTCTTCACTACATCCTCTAGCCTTTGCCGATAGCCTTAGAACCGCTTCTGGCGAGTCCATGGCTGGAATTTCGAAAACAAATTGTATAGAGAGCTCGGTGTTCCCCTTCACAACTCTCGACTCATAATAGATTCTTTTCTCACCTCTTGAAAAAATCGCTGTTGCCTCAAAGACTACATCGAATTCTGTGCAAGTGGCGTCGCTGTACAAAAACACATCAACTTTTGCTGAATCACCATAAATATATATTGGAGAATCCGGCAATATTGCAATGTCTAGCACATTTCTCACCATACAACCCTAACATTTCTAGCATTATTAAAACATCATTATATAAAATCGCTGACATATACAACAAGTCTTAAAATATTTCTCAAGATACCTGCTTAAAAATTATAGATGCTGTGAACCAAGACAGCATAACTCTTATTTATCGCGTCAACACCTAAATAAGGATTGATAAGTTATGCAATGGCAGAAGATAATAGTGAGAAATGGGAATAAGGAGATAGAGGTCCAAGTCTCGATAGAGAAAGAAAATGTTTATAGGATTCGAATCAATGATAGGGAATACATAGTGGAGATAGCGAGAAAAAACTATACAGTATCTAGTACACCTCCTAAAACAATTCAAGGGCTGGCCGGATTTCTTGTAGCAGCGGAAATTCCTGGAAAAGTTGTAGACATATTTGTTAAAGAGGGAGACTATATTAAGGAAGGCGATGTTATAGCAGTATTAGAGTCTATGAAGATGGAAATAGAAATTGTTTCACCTAAGAAAGGTGTTGTCAGAAGGATTTTTGCTTCAAAAGGATCTTTCATAAATGTTGGCGATCCGCTTATCGAGCTTCAGGAATAGAATCATTAAAGAGTTGCCTTCAAATAAAAAAGAAAAAGAATTTGAATGTGATTTTCAGAGCATGTAGCTACTTCTTACCTTTCTTTGCTTCTTTCTTTTCAGCTTTCTTCTCTTCTTTCTTCTCAGGCTTCTTCGACATGTGATATCACCTAGTTAACTATTTCGTATATGTGTTAGAAACTTAAATTTTTGTAGCATAGACTGTTAATACACTCACCTTATCTAATAAAGTAGCTTCTGCGTAGTTGAGTCTTATAGAACATCTATATGATAAACAATTTTTATGTCATGTGAAGATATTTTGCCAAGAATATACTTCGATATATAGACAGTGGCTATGCCTAGAACTCTGCTATTTCGCGATTTAACAAATGCATTAATAGCTTCGAATTTGTCTAAATCTGTGAGAATTAAGTCTGATAGGAACACATTTTTATCTTCCTTCACACAGTGTTTTGGGTATATCAGCATCTCCATTTTTTTATGTATATCGGAATAATAGGTGATCACCTTTACAAACTCAGGGTTCAAATTCTCGTTGGGTAGTGGCGTACATAGATCAGTGCCAATTTCAATGCTTAATAGTGTTGCAAGGTTCGAGGCTTCTTGTGATAACGAAACCACAATATCTATATCGCTATTCTTCAAAGTCTCCGCTATTTTCAGTACATAGAGTTCTAAGAAACCAGTGTTTATAGCAAGTATGTAAGGGTTTGCTTTAAGCTTCTTTGCTTCGCTCAGCAGAATCTCATCAACTATTTTAAGACGCACTAGCTTGGCATGTATGTCTTCAACAACCTCTTCGCTAGGCAATCCTATCAGATTTACATATTTCCACAGACTCTGAAATGGGACATCGAATATCTGTTCAAGATCCCTTAAACTGTAAAATTTGTTCAGAGCCCTAAGAATCTTTACTATTGTCAGCTTCTCTGCGTAACCTAAGCTTTTCTCACTTTTTTCTGACATCGAAAAACTGCACCGGTTTCAAAAATGTTTTTATTTGAACACTAAGATATAAGTTTATTAAATGCTGATGCTCTTGAAAAGCCATTCAAGATTTGGAGCGTTTTTCCTCTCTATGTTCTCCTCGTACAAGGCCTGAGCTATTAGTGGAAGAGCTATTGTGGCATCGACATATACAACCCTCTTCTTGGCTTTAGGCGACACCTTTCCCCAGCTAACAGCCTCTTCTAGAGTGGCTCCTGAAAGCCCACCCCACTGAGGGGCATCCATAGTTATTTGAACCACATATTCTAATGACTTATATGTTTCCTCACCCTTCTCCATATAATCTAGAAGTGTTTGCATAACAGTCACCAGATTTACGTAATCCTTTGGAACTCCACCACCTATGTATATAGCAGACATCTTCTTGGCTCTTCTACCAATCTCAACAATCTGATTGAAATCTTTCACCATGTCAAGAACTATATTGTGTCCTCTCTCCCTTACGGCCAAAATAGCTGCAACCCCATAGCCACTATCAACTAGAGCTGGTGAGAAAACTGGGACACCAGCTCTATATGCAGCTGATACTATACAGTCTATCCCTCTCTCATTTAGGTATTTGCCGAATAGATATAGAAACTCTGCTGTTGAGTATTGAGATCCCTTTGGCAGGGTGTATATGAACTCTTTTATGAGGTTCTCCATCTTTCTATAGTCAATCTCACTTGCAAAGACATCGTAGAACCTATCTATTTTATACCTTAGGAGGTCTGCATCATCAACATTGGGAGAACCTTTGTAGTAGCTAAACCCCATAGCCTCGTAGATATCCTCAGATATATTTGCACCTGTAGAGACAACAACATCAACATATCTTTTCTCAACAAACCACTTGATTATCTTCCACATCCCAGCTGTGCTCATGGAACCAGCTAGTCCTAGAAATATAGTGTTGTCTGGGTCTCTAATCATATCAACTATTATTTCGTATACCTCTCCCAGCGCCCTACCCTGATATGCTGTATTTGCCATATCTCTTAGCAGCTCCTTGACACTTCTACTCCTGATTTCAAACGTCTTTAGCTTTTCTATAAGATACGGGTTTTTCTCTATTTCTATATCTTTGCCCATTTTAGTCACAGAGCGGGGTTTGTTATGCCATGAAGGGAGTAAGTTAATAAACCTATTTCATCATCCAACTACATTTGTGCCAGATAATCTCTAAATGCTGATTGGGAGGCAACTAAGATGGTTGATGTTGTCTTCATGTTTGAGTTGCACCAGCCCTATAGGTTAAGAAGAGATCTGCTTAGGCATCTTCTTTTCAATGGTGTTAGAAAAAAGTTATCTCTAGGCAATCTCTTTGATTTAATATTCGATGATGAAACAAATAGGAGTATCTTCACTAGAATTGCTGAAAGATGCTATGTGAAGGCCACGAAAATACTTTTAGAGAGTATCAGAAATGTTAGGAAAATGGGGAAAGAATTCAAATTTTCAATGAGTTTAAGTGGTGTATTGATAGAGCAGGCAATGAAGTGGGACAAGAGGGTCATAGACATTATTAGTGAGGCTATAGCAGAGGATGCCATTGAGCTTGTTGAGCAAACATATTACCATAGCTTAGCATCTCTCTTCTCAGTAGACGAATTCGTTGAGCAAATAGAGCTCCACAGAGCATTGGTTAAAGAGATTTTTGGGGTCGCACCTAGAGTTGCGGAGAACACTGAGTTCATATATAATAATGAAATTGCCTACATGTTGTGTAGACTTGGCTATAAGGCGATTTTAACCGAGGGTGTAGAGAGGGTTCTGGGCTGGAGAAGTCCAAACTATGTCTATGGTATTAGGGGATGTGACGTAAGGGTTTTAATGAGAAACTATAGACTCAGTGATGATATAGGGTTCAGATTTTCGGATAGAAACTGGGATCAATACCCATTAACAGCAGATAAGTATGCGTATTGGCTCTCGAAAACCGTTGGAGACGTGGTACTAGTGGCTATAGATTATGAAACCTTTGGTGAGCATCACCACCCATCGACAGGGATACTAGAGTTTCTAAAGTGGCTTCCAATCGAGATTGCAAAATATGATAACATATATGTGGCATCTCCTTATGAAGCTGCTTATAGGAATAGTCCAAGGGACTATATAGATGTTAGTGTTTGGGAAACAATAAGCTGGGCTGATGAAAGAGATTTGTCGGCCTGGCTTGGCAATAACTTTCAGAAAACACTCTTCGAGTATTATACAAGTCTTGAGCCATATGTTAAGGCGATGGGGGGTGAAGTACTCAGGATCTGGAGGGCTCTTGGATCAAGTGACCACTTATACTACATGGCCACGAAAACGGGTCCTGCAGGAGATGTGCATAACTACTTCTCTCCTTATAAAGATGTTATAACAGCTTATACAACATATTTAGAGGCATTAACATTGTTTACAGGGATGGTTCTGGAAGAGATCTCTTCAAAGCCATTGGTATATGCCAAAAAGATTGTTCTTCCAAACAAAAAGGCTTTTCACTTTTACCAAGAGCCTGAAAAGCCATTGCCATACAAGGCTCGAACAATCGCAGAATTAAAGGCTTTTATCCAGATAGTGCCACCAGAGTCAATAGCATATCATGTTATGAGGAAAGATTTGGCGAGGTGGATTAGAGAAAACTTCTTCCTAGACGAAATTGCAAACGAATTAGAGAACCTAGCCAAGGCTTTACAACAGGGAGCCCTAGAACCTAATAAACTTAGAGAGGCTGTTCTCAACATTCTTTCCAAGATATAATCAGCAAGTTGCTAAGAATAAATAACCATAGGAAATTTTATCTTATTATCTTAACTCTAAAGCCCTATTAAAAACTTGATTCTCTAGATCCGTTTTAATAAGTTTTATTTATCACTACCTCTATTCGACTCTGAATGTGGTGTTTAAATGAACTTTGTGAGAAAGGAAATAGAGGAGCTGAGGAAAAGCATTGAGAAGGCAAAGCTTGGAGGTGGTATTGAAGCAATAAACAGACAACATGCCACAGGCAAGCTTACGGCAAGGGAAAGACTCGAGCTGTTATTTGATAATGGTGTTTATACGGAATTTGACATGTTTGTAACCCATAGAGCTACAGAATTTGGCATGAGCGAGAAAAAAGTTCTTGGAGACGGCGTTGTAACGGCTTTTGGTAGGGTTAATGGCAGAAATGTTGTTGGTATTGCACAAGACTTTACATTTATGGGTGGATCTGTAGGCGAGATGCATGCAGCAAAGATTGTTAAGGCTATGCAGTTCGCTTTAAGCGTCGGTGTTCCAGTGGTTTTTCTAAATGATTCCGGTGGAGCAAGGATCCAGGAGGGGGTGGACTCGCTTAAAGGCTATGGCGACATATTCTATATGAATGTGCTGGCCTCTGGCTCGATACCACAGATAGCTGTTATAATGGGTCCTTGTGCCGGAGGCGCTGTCTATTCGCCAGCTCTAATGGACTTTATCATAATGGTGTCAAAAACATCTTACATGTTCATAACAGGGCCAAAAGTGGTTAAAGCTGCTATAGGTGAGGAGGTTACAGAATATGAGCTTGGTGGAGCTGAGATACAGGCTAGTAAGAGTGGTGTAGCCCACTTTGTTGCAAGGGATGATAAAGAGGCTATAGAGATCGTTAAGACGCTTCTCTCGTATTTGCCATCAAACAGCTTAGAGCTCCCACCTAGAGTAGATGTTGGCGATGATCCACATAGATTAGAGCCTACGCTAAACAACGTTGTTCCAGAAGATCCTACAAAGCCATATAACATGTATGACATAATAAATGCTGTTGTAGATAGAAACACATTCTTTGAAGTTCAGAAGGATTTCGCTAAAAACGCTATAGTTGGTTTCGCTAGACTCGATGGACACTCTATATGTATTGTTGCGAACCAGCCGCTCTACTACATGGGGTCTCTAGACATAGACTCTTCCGATAAGATAGCAAGGTTTGTGAGATTCTGCGATTCCTTCAACCTACCAATAGTAACATTCGTTGATGTGCCAGGTTTCTTGCCTGGAACATTCCAAGAGCACAGGGGTATCATCAGACACGGTGCAAAGATTATCTACGCATATGCGGAGGCTACAACACCAAAGCTAACTGTGATTGTTAGAAAAGCCTATGGAGGAGCCTACATAGCCCTGGGCTCAAAACACCTTGGAGCAGACTTTGTTGTTGCATGGCCAACAGCTGAGATAGCTGTTATGGGGCCGGAGGCAGCAGCTGAAATAGTGTGGCGCAAAGAGTTGCAAGCTATAAAGGATGAGAAAGAGCGTGAAGAAATGCTGAAGAAGCTTGTTGAGGAATACAGAGGAAAACTTACGACACCTTACTACGCTGCCTCAAGAGGATATATAGATGCAATTATAGAGCCTGCGGAAACGAGAAAGGTATTGGCAGAGGCGCTAAACTTCTTTATAACGAAGAGAGATATTAAGCCAAAGCCTCCAAAGAAACATGGTTTAATACCGCTCTAAGGCATTTTATTATGAAATATGAGAAGATTATCGATGACAAAGATCTTGCCAAGTGCGTAGAGGCATATAGCATTCTAACACATGTTGAATATATTATTGAGGATGCATTCGAAGAGGAGGGGTCTATAAACTTTTGCATAGATGGTAATGTCTTCGAGGAGAACACCATCAGGGTTCGGGTTTTTGGAGATGATAAGCTGTGCAACCGTAGGGAGCATATTCTTGGAAGAAACATTGAATTTGTTTGTGAAGAGGGGGCAGAACGTCTAAACACATGTCTTTCATCTATTCTGCAAAAGCTTTTCAATGCTTTTTACAACATTACCAAAGCACATCTCCACGAATATCTATTTGAGGATGTCGAGTATATGGAGGTTGTACTGACTAAGGGGATGTCGATAATTGTTCAAGGCTTTAAAAAAACTGTTTACATACCCCATATAGAGGACATTGTATTCGTTGCACATACACATCCAAGGGGATATCCACCTATACCATCTAAAAAAGATTTGCTTTCCATGAGGGACATCATTGCTGAGAGGGGACTTGGTGGATGTGTGCACAGCGCCCAAGGATCTTTTTGCATGTATAGAGTTGGCATACCTACATGGAGAGACTATGAATCGCTAACGCTTTCCATAAATAGAGGGGGTGAAATTAGGGATGTTTGTTCATCTTCTCTAAACATCCGGTGCTTTACAAGCTTCCCTACTTTGGATAGTATTTAAACTGTTTGGAGTCTGTATACACGAAGATCTCTATATAATCGTCTAAGAGACTTGTTCTAATCTTCGGCATTAGAACAACCTCTAGCTGGAAAAGCCCGGCCATGTCACTCATGTAGACAGATACTCTAACAGGCTTTGAATCACCTTTTTCAATCTCAACACGCTTTATGTTTAGTGCCGAAATGGCATGCATATCGATTTTGCCGAGCCTGTATGGTATTCTGGCCCTCCCTTCAGCCATGTCAAGTCCGTCAGCCACCTTAGTTATTCCACATTCTATCGTTAGACACTGAACATTGTACTCAGTAGAATATATCATATGCATAACCTCTTGGCGCAATTCAACAACTCTTTTCTTGTCAAATCCAAGCCGAGTTAAAATTCGATTCAAAATATCTTTGGCTAGCAAAGCACCTATAAATTCGTGCTGAAATCTGTGCACAGCGTTTCCAATGTCATGCATATATCCAGTGAGCATCACAATAAGCTTGATCTCATCGATGTTCTTGGTTGTCCCATCTCTCATAGTTGTGAACTCAATGCCATGGTTATTCAATATATCAACCATTTCTAGTGCCACACCCGCAACTATTCTAGCATGTGTAAGACCATGGTCATTGTACTTCAATCTAGTGACAGCCATTATATTACTCATCTTCAAAAGAGTTGAGAGCTCCTCGTCACTTTCAATTGCTTGATAAGCTTCCTTGAGAAGACTCGACGATGAGATATGATAGTTTATCAAATTTGGTGATACAACAACCATAATCTGCCACAACCTATAAAAAGTTTCTATATGACTAAAACTTTTACGGTCTATAATATGGAGAATAGAAAAAGGGTTTACGAACTGGTTTCAAGTATTGAAATGGAGCTGGGGGTAAGCGGAGCAATAGTATTTGCTAAGGGAAAACCCATATGCCCTGATAACCGATGCATAAAGGTTTTTGTAGAAGATCTCGAGTCTTTTGGGAAGATCTTAGTTGCCTTGGCTAAACAGGGAATCTCAACAGGAGGGTTACCAATAATTGTTGTTGAGCATGAGGAGGCAGATGCCGTTGAATACTATATACTCGATTACATAGACAGTCTATTGATTGTCTACACCGCCGGCAGAAGCCGACTGGCACAAGTTTCCAAACATCTCCTCTAGCTGGTTCAAATACATCGCAATTTTTTTCGCTTTTTCTAAATCAGCATCGTTATTGGCAGCTACTATGCATGTTGATGATGGTAAAGGCGGCTCAATTCTTCTAGCTGTACACACCTTAGCTAGGTAAACATCTCTTTTTGAAGTCCTCAGTATGATTACAGCCCCATCATTGATAGGTATGTAGCCGACTATGCGCTGGAAAGCCTTCGGCATTTTCACAAAGCCTGCTTTGGCAAAAACACTTTCAATATTTCCGCATCTGAACACAGACCTTATCTCGAGTGTGGTATAACCCTTAACTTTTGAAACACACTGGATTTTGTTCAAATCGTTTACCACTATTCTAATGGTGTTGTAAAATGTGTCGATACGCATGTTTTTTGGATCAACACCACAGTCTCTCAATGTTCTACTAGCCTTGATGAGACCAAAAGATTCATCAACAGCTATGTCGGCAATTATAAAAACCATTTTGTTTCACAAATTAAATTTTTAGAAAAGCTCCATAGCCTAGCTCTATAAACGGTTTTTCAGGTGTTCCAAACTCTACTTTGGACACCTTGTGCAGATTTCTAATTTCTTTTGCGAATATCTCAAGCTCTTTTGGTATGTACAAAGTGGCTTTGAGCTCTTCTGAAAATCTAATGTTGCTCTCTTTCTTGTATTTCCAAATAGCGCTGTTTATATTCATCACCAAATCAAATAATTTACTTATATTCTCCGCATTCTCAGGTAGAGCCACTTTTGATGGTAGCATCTCTAAATGTATAGAGGTTTCTCTGTACATGTTTCTCCATATATAGTCTGTTACAAATGGCATTATGGGCGCAAGTAGAAGTAGAATCGATTTCAAAGTGGTGTGTAGGGTGAACCAAGCGCTTTTCTGTTCGAGCTCTGTGTAATCGCTTTTTGCAGTGCCATACGCTCTATGCTTGACCATTTCTAGATAGTGATCTGCGAATATATCCCAGGTGAAGTGGTATATTTGGTGGATAGGCTCGTAGAAATCCATGTTCTCATAACCTCTTTTAACAGCCTCTATCAAGTTGTTAAGCTTTGCTAGGATCGCTATGTCGAGGGGATGGAGTATCTCAACCTTCTCAATTATTGGGAACGCCGATACAAATCTCGCTATGTTCAAAAGCTTTACAGCAAACAGCGAACCTGTTTTTATCATCTGCTCCGAGAACCTATAGTCACTGCCTAGCTTAGATGCCATCGCGCTCCAAAATCTGAAGGAGTCTGCACCGTATTTCTCTAGATAGGGGTCTGGGAGAATAACATTGCCCTTGCTCTTGTGCATCGCCTCCCCTTTCTCGTCGAGCCCCATACCACTTACTCTAATATAGTCAAAGGCTATTTTTCCATAAAGCTGATACACTCTCAATAGGCTGTAGTAAAGCCAAGTTCTTATTATATCGTATCCTTGTGGTCTCAAAGCCTTTGCATCTCCATTTAGATACAGCTTGAAGACATTGGGATACTTTGTTATTCCAGCTGCGTAGAGAACAGATATTGATGAGTCGAACCATGTGTCAAATACCTTAGTCTCGCCGACTATCCTATCCTTTGGCGCTCCACAATACGGGCATTTATTCCACGGTGGAGGTTCTTTCCACGGTCTATAGTATCTCCCAGGCTCGGGCACTAGAATGGCTCCACAGTTTAGGCATCTCCATGTAGGTACCTCGGTTGCATAGTACCTTGTTTTAGAGATTGGCCAATCCATTGTTATAGACTCTATCCAGTTAATCAACTTTACCCTGTGCTCCTCGGGAATGAATCTAGCTTCTCTAGCTATCTTCAGCATAGCATCTTTGAATTCTAGCTGCTTTAGGAAGTATTCTCTCATGTGGATTATTTCTATGGGTGTTCCACATCGCCAACAAACCGGGACATTTCTCTTAATTTTCTCTGTCTTCACAATAAATCCTTTTTCTCTCAGCATATTCACAATAGTCTTTCTAGCCTCTTTGATGCTTAGACCTTTTAACAGCTCATCTGTTAGTTTACCCCTTTCATCAATCGATATTCTAGGCCTTAAACCAAGCTCTCTAATTATCCTAACATCTGTTTGATCACCATAGCTACAAATCATCATAATACCTGTGCCAAAAGAGGGGTCTACAGATGGATGTTCAACAATATCTATTTCATAGTTGTAGAGTGGCACAAGAGCCTTTCTACCCTTCAGATGCTTATATCTAGCATCATTTGGATTGTATGCTAAGATTAGGCAAGAGGCTAGAAGCTCTGGCCTCGTGGTTGCAATAACGACCTCTCCACCGCCTACCAACAGAAATTTAATGTAGTAGATTTCAGCGTCTTCTTCTCTATACTCAACCTCAGCCTCAGCAAGCGAAGTACCACAACGTGGACACCACAAAACAGGTCTTTCAGCTTCGTAAATCAAACCCTTTTTCCATAGCTCTATAAATGTTGTTTGGGTCACCTTCCTATATTCAACACTATCTGTCCCCTCTCTCCAGTATTCAAAAGAGCATCCAAGAGCCCTCCACAGGTTTATGAAGTCCTTCTCAACATTATCTAAATGTGTTTTGCAGAGCTCTAGAAACTTCTCCCTTCCTTCAGCTGTTTTTGCAACTTCGTGTGGGTTGATTCCATAGGTCCTTTCAACAAATACCTCAACGGGCAGTCCATTTCTGTCGCCATAGAATGGAACAAGAACATTATAACCAAGCATTCTATAAGCCCTTGCCACCATATCTATCTGAACATAGTGTGCAGTCTGCCCAACATGTGGCTTGCCCGATATGTATGGAGGTGGCGTGTCAATTATCAATGTCGGTTTTGACGGATCGAATCTAAAGTTGAACAAGCCTTCTTTTTCCCACTGTTCAATAAGCTTCTTCTCTATCTCCTTGCGCCATCTAGTTTCATTGAATCTTGGCTTGAACGACTGTTGGTTTGTCTCTATAGCTCTACACCTCTTAGTATACCTCTTTAGAACTATGTTGATAGGCTTTTTATAAACCTTGTTTTTCTAATGGATACAAAATCCAATTGATTTTAAAAGCTTATATTTAAGGAGTAGAGATAGTTTTTAGAGGCTGTTATTAATGCTTGCAATGTTTTGGTATATACCAGCGTCCATCATAATAATGTCTTTCGTTTATGGAGTACCATCTTTCTTCAGTGCGATAAGCAATCTCAAGAATAAGATCTGGCTAAACATCAACATAGATAACGGTGCCAATGGTAATAATGATGACCCGTTTGATATAGCTGTTCTGGTTCCTTTATACATGGAGGATACATCATCAATAGAGGAGACGTTCAAGAGTATTAGCAGGCAGAGGTATAGGCTTGGGAGAGTGGATGTCTATGTAATTCTTGAAAACGATGATCGAAAATCTCTTATAAGCGTCCTCGAATTAGCTAGCATTATTGTCGAAAAAGGGTTTAACCTTTATATATATGTGAATAGAGGGAGTAGAAGATCTAAAGCATCATCGATAAACTCTATTCTAAAACATATAAAGAGTCTCTATGGAGCCTTTGTCATCTTAGATGGGGGAGATAACATTCTGGACAATACATATTTTGAGAAAATTGCAAAACTTGTTATGAGCGGTTATAGCATTGTTGGTACAAAGGTCTACAGAGTTGGTAATAATGTTCTTGGGAAGTTATCATATATTGACACATTTCTTTGGTATAATGTTGGATTGCCTGGATTAGCAAAATTCATAGGTATGCCCCTTATCAGTGGAGAGGGTTTGACAATTTCATCGAAATTTATAGAGAAGATTGGTGGGTTGCCAGAGGTTCTAGCAGAGGATGCATATCTATCAATACTAGCATCTTTCTACAATGAGAGTATAGCGCTTCTAGATAGCCCTATTATTGAGGGTGCTCCATCAAATTTGAAGAGCTTGGTTAACCAAAGGATTAGATGGTATAGAGGAACCTTACAATGTTTTAAAGATACTATAACAAAGCATAGAAGGTTTTTAAATAAGAAAAAACTTGTTCTACTGTCGCTGGCGTATCTGCAACCAGTAGCATTGACAGCACCATTCCTAGCAACAGTAGTGCTGATAGTATCGCAGTTCATACAAATACCCGCCTTTACAGTGGTCTTAGCAAAAATAGAATTGATTTCCATAGCTCTTGCACCAAGCTATCTAATACTACATCAGAAATTCATAGACTTAGCCCTCTTGCTAGCTCCAGCCAATTGGATTTTCCAAGGATTTCTAGCACTAGTAGCAATGGTGCCGGTAAAGATCCCGTGGCTTAGAACCTTAAACAGATCAGTCGCCCAATTAGCTAGTGTTTATTCTGTGAAACAATAAGATTCAAAGGCAACATATTAAGTGATGGAACAGCTATGCAAGCTCTCTTAAATTTCATTGACATCATATAATTTCCGTTATTATCCAAAACGCTTTAAAGCCCACCCCATCAAATGAAATAATGGTGCAAAAAATGGCTAAGGTAACGGTAGACAAGGAAACATGTATTGCATGTGGAGTATGTTGGGCATTAGCACCAGACATATTCGAGCTTGATCCAGCAACAGGCAAGACCAGGATTAGAGATCCTTATAGAAAGAGCGACAACGAGAAGCAATCAGTTGGCGAAATACCTGATAACCTAGTTGAAGTAGCTAAGAATGCGGCAACTTCTTGTCCAACGGGATCGATAAAGGTTGAATAAAGGATCTTTTTACTATAATGTTTTTTCTCTAAACGAGGTTTGTAGAGCCATAGCGAATTCATTGTATGACATTGACTCAGCTTAGCATACACTGATTCTGGATCTTTTAAAGTTTTCATGGAGACTATAAATGATCTTATTTTGTTTTAGCCATTTTATTATCGCAGAAATTTTTTCTTGTTCAATCCAATAACCATAAGCTTTGCCCTTGCCAATGAATTTTGCTAACAAGGTTTTTCTCTCATGGCTAAGCAGTTTTGTTTCTAGATCTGAGAAGGGTGTGCCAGGTAGTGGTATAAATGTGTGAAGGTGGAATCTAACATTTTTATTCTCTACTCTCTTCATAAAGGCGAGGGTCTCTTCAAAATCATTTTCATCCTCGAATGGGAAACCAAATATAAGGTCAATATCGATCGCAAATCCTCTCTCACTGAGAATGTCAATAGCATTTTCAACATCTTCAACATTGTGACCTCTGTGAATCATTCTCAATATTTTGTTAGAACCGCTTTGTGCACCAATTATAACTCTTCTATTATTAGCAAATCTTCTTAGTATGTTAGCAGATTCGACATCCACGGAATCAGGTCTTATTTCACTTGGGAAAGTGCCAAAGAAGATCCTTCCCCCATGTTCTCTAGTTAAAGAATGTAATTTGCTAAGCAAGCTGTAAAGCATCTCATGGTTTGGCTTTATACCATTTGAACTCCCATATCCAAGCGAATTTGGCGCTATGAACCTCAAATCCCTTAAGCCTTTTTCAATAGAAATCTTCGCATATTCAGCTATAGTCTCTATACCTCTGTATCTAGGTTTTCCAAAAGTATATGTCACTTGACAGAAGAAACATGCTGATGAACACCCCCTCATAATTTCAATAGGATTTACAACACCCCTCCAATACGGAAATGGCGGATACGAATCAAGATCAACCACCTTCATTCTTTTTCTAATATAAACCTTATCACTATCTAAATATGCTGACCCACAAATCCTGTATTCCCCAGTATCGCCATAACTCTTAATCAGATCATTTATGATGTCCTCCCCTTCACCATATAAAACAACATCAAAATCAAGTTTAGTTAGAGTACCAAGAGGATCGCCACTTGCATGAGGTCCTCCAGCAACAAGCAATGCTTTTGGAACATATGTTTTAATTAATTTGGCAATGTCCTTAACTATTAGGAGCTGTGGGGTCATGAATGAGAATCCCACAATAATTCTTTTACAATACTTGTTTAAATCGATGATTTGTTGAACCACGTCAAACGATTTATATAATGGTATTCTTGTTACACGTACACTAGGATTTCTCGACTCTACAGCAGCTATTAATGCGTTCACGCTGTATCTGTTGTTCTTGTCATACACCATTGCAATGCAGACATCGCTAAGCATTTTCGAGTTCCTTAAAATACATACTGTAATTCATATTAACTAAGTTTATATTTCAGAGTAATTTTAATTTATGATGATTTGTGTTAGAAGTAGCTTTTGAGTGGCTTGTTTTGTTACTTGTTGACAAGTGGGGAAGAGAGCTCAGAAACCTTAGAATTAGTGTTACAAGTAGCTGTAACTATCACTGCATTTACTGCCATAGAGAAGGCCTAGTAAACGATGGTTATGGGCTTTTAGCAGAGGAGTACAAAGCTATAGCATATGTCGCCACATCCCTTGGTATAAGAGAGTTTAAGATTACTGGTGGTGAACCGCTTATTAGAAAAGATATACTAGAGATTGTAAAGGCTATTTCGGATCATAAACCAAACGACTTGTCCATGACAACAAATGGTTATTGGCTTGAATTATATGCAGAGAAATTGGCTGAGGCAGGTTTAAAAAGAGTTAATGTATCCGTTCCATCACTTAATAGAGAGAGGTATAAGTACGTAACAGGTTTGGATGCATTAGACAAAGTATTGAGAGGCCTAAAAACAGCTTTGGATGCAGGGCTAAACCCTGTTACAATAAACGTTGTTGTTTTAAATGGTGTTAATGACAATGAGTACAAAGATTTCATAGAGTTGGCATCTAGTCATGGATATAGACTCAGATTTATAGAACTTGAACCAATATCTGTGCCAAACACTGTTTTCAAGAAACTGTATAAGCCTTTGAATAACATTACAAAATATTTAGAGGAGGTGGCAGTTAGGAAATACTTTAGAGATTTACATCACAGACCCGTTTATATTCTTGATGTAGGGACTGAAGTTGAGGTTGTTAAATGGCTACACAATGCGGAGTTCTGTATGCATTGCAATAGAATTAGGCTGACGGCTAATGGCATTTTATTGCCATGCATAATGTCTACGAAAGGAATTGATCTAAAGCCTTTTCTGAAACCCTATATAGATTTGGATGGAATTAGAAAAGCTTTTATAGCAGTTAACGAGTTGAGACATCCCTTCAACACACCCTATTCAAAACAATTCTTAGCTAATTCTTAAATCTTGGCGTTGTTTCTAGGGTTAAGCTCTTTAGCTTTTTATGTTGACATATAATAATTAATTAGGTGTTCTTATGAGTATTTATATTGACAAAATTAGATATCAAGAGACTGTTGCACAGATTGCTTATAGGGATAACTCTATCGAGATAAATAACCTTACAGCTAATGTTCTAGGTGCTAGGATCAATAAGGGTGGTTGTTGGTATATAGTCTCCAAGCAAGGCATTAATACAGATCCTAGTGATTTAGAAAAGAAGGTTTTGAGTCTAGTGAGAGATAGTGTCTGTGGCGATTTTTCAGAGGCAGAATTATTCAAAGGAACTGTTGAAATAGGTAAGGAGTTTCCATCAGAGGATGAAGTGGCGCAATTCATTATTGATCTATGTCAAGAGGTTAAAGCATCTTATAATGTTAAATGCGAAATTGTTGTAGGCATGCATTATAGAGTGAGAACTATTTCTAGAGAGGGTGAGGATGATGCCAAGGAATCGAAGAAGTTTGTAGATGTTGAGATAGGATTGCTTGGCGCAACAACATATGGACAAAGCATTTTTGCATCATCTCATAGTGCCTTTGTTGCGTGGTCAGCAAATTCAATTGTAAAAAACATAGATTCACTGTTTAGAGATACAGTTTCAAGAATTGGTAAAAGCATTAAGGTAAAAGCATTGAAGCCTTATGAAGTTGGAAAATCACAAATAATCTTGGGCAACGAGGCAACAGCTGCTCTAATCCACGAGATATCCCATATGCTAAGCCCATTATATCCGCATAGTGCGAGACTAGTAGGGTCTAAGCTATTCCCAGAAGAATTCAATATGTATGACGAGCCAAATACGCATGATACTCCAGCTATAAGATTCTTTGATGATGAGGGTGTTGCAACTAGGAAGAGGGTACTTATAGAAAATGGTGTTATCAGAGATCTACATCACACTAGGGCAACAGCAAGAGCATTTTCATCAGAGCCCGGCTCAGCACACGGGCTTTTCACAAGTCCTATACCATTTCACACAACACTCGTTTTAGCATCTGGAGACTGGGGTGAAAGGGAAATGGTAGAAGAAACGAAAAGAGGTTTTCTTATAGATGGAATATCAATAGCAATGTTGGAAGAAGGGTATATAAGGATTGTTCCACAAACAAGTTTTCTAATAGAAAACGGAGAAATAGTTGAATCCATGAAGATTAGAGAAGTTAGAGTTCCTTTTCAAGCGCTCAAAACAATTAATGCAATATCCAAAAACCATAAGACTAGGGTATCAGAAGAAAAGGATTGGATTGTAAGTGAAATTGCTCCTCAAATTAGGCTTGAAGGATTTGTATATTAGCAAAGAAGAATGTCAAGAAGATGGCGTCGAGTATTATAGCCTTTAATGCATCTAAATCGAATTGGCATCTAAACCTTATTTTTATGGTCTCATCCGCAATGGCGTAGATAGCTTTCAACTCTTTTAAGCAATCAATTTGCGCACTCCTGTTCAAGAAACCTAAGACCGCATCAACGATTTTACCAAGATTATTAACAGTGTGAAGAGCATCGAGAATACCATAAAAAATCTTTTTCTTGCCGTCAAACACAATAGCGATTGATGCCCCACCCTTACAACTTTTTACAGCAATAACGCATTGCACTGTCTCGTTAAATCTTTCAACAAATGCTTCTATACTATTTTCAAGATTCTTCACAATCTCTTGGATATTGAGGGAAGTTATTTGCATACATGAATTATTTAGATACTTATACACATCCCCTTTACTATTAAACACGTCACGACTAGGTCGAGGCATGTATACATAACATTTCTTGTCCCTGCTGCTATAATTCAAGATGATCACTAATATAGATATTTAAAGTCATTATAGTATCGAAATGTATTTAGTTCTTTAAACCTTATATAGTAAAACAGCTATAGACATTCTTCAGATGATGAATGGCGATGGCAATGAACTGTGATGATACCGGAGTAGCTCTGAAGTAATCCAAGAGAAGAGTATATTGAAAATAAAAATGGTTTTATTTTAACTTAACCCAAGAAGCGACGGGTCTATACCAAGGCTTTGCGCAATCTGTTTGTATTCGCTTAGAGATACCACAGCAACTTTCTCTCCTGTTGGTGCTGTGAATTCCATGTGTTTTGTTCCAACAAGGTCTACGCCAGTATCATATATTTTGTTGTTTGGATAGCCAGGTATGAAGCTCTTGAGAGCTTTGTCAACACCATACTTAGTCATATTATATAAGAGCTTTACTCCGTAGTAACCCATGAAATACTGTCTTTGTCCAACAGTAACAAGCGCATAGCCCTGTTGAAGTGGTGGAACATTATCTGATGTAACATCGAATTCCACAAGAATTACCTTCCCCGGTGCTACACCAGCTTGTTGCAGAGCCTTTGCCCACGCAGGGCCATCATAGGCATATACCCCGAATGCTATTGTTAGATCAGGATTAGCTTGAATAGCCGATAGCGCCAAATTTAGTGCTTGTGTTGGATCCTCCTGATCGTTGTAAGGCCCAAGCCAAACAATATTGATGTTACCCCTTATATCAGGGTCTTTCTGAGAGCAATTCATTATAGCATCTTTGAATCCTGCCATTCTCTCAAGGGAGTTCATAGCAGTTAGAGAACCTGTCAACATAGCCACCTTTATTGTTGCTCCAGGCTTTATATATCCCTTCTCCTTAGCTAATTGCCATGCCACTAGCCCTGCTAGCCAACCAGCCTTATAATTACCGGTTCCGAGATAAACATACCTATTTGACTGTGGAGCATCAGTATCTATTGTTATTACAGGAATTCCCTGTTGGATAGCCTTGTTAATATATGGTGTTGCCGCACTTGGATCAGATGGTGCAATAGCTATCCCTGCAACTTTCTGAGCAATGTAAGAATCCATTGTGCTCAGCTGGGCCTGCACATCCTCTTTCTGTGGAACCCAGAAAATAGCGTCAACGCCAAGCTCTTGACCAGCCTTCTTCACGCCAGCCTCGACAACAGACCAGTATGGGTGTACAGATTTACCTATCACCACAAATACAAGCTTACTAGGCTTTGACTGTTGTTGGGAAAACCACCACCAGGCACCCAAGCCACCAGCAACTGCAATAACTATGATTGCTACTACAATCGCTATTAAAGTCGTCTTTGTTATCCCCTTCATTTGTTACCCCAATGCAGTAAAGTTGCAAACCCAGTTTAAAAGTCTATATTTTTATACTTAAGTAATGGATTGCAACCTAGTATTATCTGGCCCCTCTGATCCTTCTATACAAATCTACTGTAACAGCAACACCAAGTATAACACCGGTAATTGGATCATACCAATAAGGTGTGACACCACTTAATACAAGGGCATTTCTAATTAATGTTATTAGAAATGCGCCTATTGCAGCGCCTAGAGCTATTCCCTCTCCACCAGCTAAGCTAACTCCACCTATAGCATTTGATGCTATGGCATAGAGTTCTTGCCCTCTTCCAACACCTGGGTATCCTGTCATCATTAGAGCTGTAAATATTATCCCTGCAATGCCTGCACATAGAGCGCTATAGCTATAGGCAAATACCCTGGTCTTATTGATGGGAACTCCACTCAGTCTTGCCGCTTCTATGTTCCCGCCTATTGCATATATGTATCTCCCTATGATGCCATATCTTTGGATATAGATTGATATAACTGCCACGATAATAAGTATTAAGGCTAGCATCCATGGGGTTGCTATAACTGATAGATCTGGGTGTTTATATAGTGGTATTGGCCATCCTAGTGTAATTGCTGTTGCAAATCCTCCCCAAAATATGTTATCGGCTAATGTGATTATGAATGCCGGCATTATTTGCGGTAGCGGAGGTGAGAATAGACTTACGAAAAACCCATGGAACACTCCTATTAATGCTGTAACTATTAATACAAATACAATTGAAAGGACTAGAGGAAGGCCCCATCTATCTAAAGCTATTGCCAGAAGCATAGATGAAGCAGATGCTATTGATCCTACAGATAGGTCTATCCCACCAGTTATTAAAACCATTGACTCTCCCATAGCTAAGACACTAAGACCCAGATACCATGTTAGAAGAGCTTGCCAGTTGCCAGGCTCCCAAAACTTGGGATTTATAAAGCCTGTAATAATGGCTATTACCAGTATTGCTATGAATATATTGAATAGTGTTACCCTACCCCTTATTATATCCTCTAACCTCATGCTCATCGTTGCAACCTCTAGGCAAGAAATTAGAATGTTGAAAAAATTTAAGCTTTTCAACTTTCAATATGGGATAGCAACCAGTAAAATAACTGTTAAAGTGATGCAGTTGAGCGAGAAAGGAGTTATTTTATCGGCTGAAAATATTTGGAAGAGATTTCCGGGCGTTGTTGCTGTAAGGAATGTTTCTATGAAGGTTAGAGAGGCCGAGATTCTAGGGCTCGTTGGAGAAAATGGTGCAGGGAAGTCAACTCTCCTAAAAGTTTTGGCAGGCGTTATAAGGAAGGATAGTGGCAAAATAACTTGGCTTGGAAGAGCAGTTGAATTTTCGTCTCCGTTGGAGGCGCTGAAACATGGTATTATGTATATACCACAAGATATTGTATTAGTTTGGAACTTGTCTTTGGCGGAGAACATATTTCTTGGTACTGAGAAAGGCTGGATGTTTCGTCTAAAGTCAGAGTCTGAGGAGATAGAGATTGCACGTCAATTGTTTAAGGAACTTGGTATAGATATTGACCCAAGGATCAAGGGAAAGAATGTTGGAGCTGCAGTAGCTCAAATAACATTGATTGCTAGGGCGCTGTATTTCAAGGCAAAGCTGATTGCCTTTGATGAACCCACATCAGCTCTAGGACCCTTTGAAGTAGAGCAGCTACTAAAGTTAATGTTGAAGTTAAAGTCAATGGGGATATCAATAATTTTCGTTAGTCACAAGATTGAAGAGGTTATGAGGGTTGCTGATAGAATACTTGTTATGAGAGATGGAGAGATAGTTAAGGAGTTTTGGAAAGAGCATTTCGATTTAAATGAGATTATAAGGGCTATGATAGCTAGAGAAGTTAAAGAGTTTTTCCCAAAGGAATACGTAGAGATAGGTGATAAGGTTCTTGAGGTTAGAAACCTCTCTGATGCAACTGGATTCATAAAGAATGTGTCATTCTATGTTAGAAGAGGGGAGATACTGGGAATTTACGGAATTGTCGGCTCTGGAAGAACAGAGATGGCACAGACTCTGATAGGCTATAGACCCAAGGTATCAGGCGAAATCATTTTGAATGGCAGGCCCATAGATATAAGAAAGCCCTCTGATGCAATTGCGAATGGCATTGTCTACCTACCCGAGGATTGGAGACAGGCCTTGGTATATCTCATGAGTATCAAAGAGAATATATCACTTCCGATAGTCAGTTCTCTAAAATTGTTTGAAATGGGTCTAATGTCACCAGTTGACTTGAGAAAAGAGTATCAAATTACCAACTCCTTTATTGAGAGGCTCAGAATTGTTCCAAGAGATCCTCATAGAAAAACGATGTATCTTAGTGGAGGAAACAGGCAAAAAGTTGCCATAGCAAAGCTCTTGGCTGCTGGAGCAAAGGTTTTAATACTTGATGAACCTACCCATGGTGTTGATGTAGGGGCAAAGGTAGAAATTAGAAAGCTCATGGTTGAAGCGGCCAAAGAGGGCAAAGCAGTAATCCTAATATCTTCAGAACTTCCAGAGGTTCTGAATATGAGTGATAGAATACTTGTTATGAAAAATGGTACTATTGTTGCAGAGTTTAATAAAGATGAAGCAACAGAGCAGAAGGTTGCAGAGGTTGCAATAATATATAGGAATAAAATATAGAAATATATAGTTAAGCATCTGTCCTACAGTTTACACTGGATGACACAGCAAAGTTTATAAAACATACTAAAGCATTATATAATGGCATTGAAGTGGCAACTTATGAGCGCTCCCTTAATTGAGCTTGAAAATACAAGGGCTTACTATAGGCAGGTGATAGGGCCTATTCAGAGAACTATTAGAGCTGTAGATGGGGTTTCTTTAAAAGTCTTCGAAAGAGAAATTATTGGCATTGTTGGCGAAAGTGGCTGCGGAAAATCAACTTTAGCAAATGTTATTATGATGAATATTAGACCTCCCCTTTTATTTATTGGCGGATCTGTCAAACTATTCACAGGAAATAGTTTTTTAGAGCTTCAAAAACTTGATAAAGAAGCTTTGAAGGAGAAGATATGGGGAAGAGAAATTGCTTTAATTCCTCAAGCTGCTTTGAATGCATTAATGCCCACACTAAGGATTAGAAGAATAATTTTAGATGTTGTAAAATCCCACGATCCCAATGTAGATGAAGATGAAGTTATTGGACTTGCTTTAAAGAGATTCAAGGAGATAGGATTACCCGAAATAGCTATAAATATGTATCCATTCGAGCTTTCTGGTGGTATGAGGCAAAGAGCTGTTATAGCAATTGCAACCCTTTTAAATCCAAGGCTTCTTATAGCCGATGAACCTACATCAGCACTTGATGTTGTTACACAGAAAATGGTTCTGAAGACGTTCTTGGATGTTTACAACAAAAATATTATAAAGAGCATTATATTTATAACGCATGATATTGCTACAGTAAGGCAACTTGCTACAAGAATAGTTGTTATGTATGCAGGTAAAATAGTTGAGGACGGATCCGTCGAAGATGTTGTGGGAAAACCTCTACACCCATATACAGATGGGTTAATGGGCTCTGTGTTAACGCCCGAGGAAGAAATTAGAAAAAGAGGACTGAGGTATATTCCAGGACAGCCACCAGATCTATCTAATCCGCCACCTGGCTGTAGGTTTCATCCTAGGTGTCCGTTTGCTATGGATGTTTGTAGGAGGGAGGAGCCTCCTTTGGTAGAGGTTGAGAAAAACCGTTTTGTTGCGTGTTGGCTCTATGCAAAAAAGTAGGGGTGATGATAAATGCCCCTAGTTGAAGTTAGAGGCTTGACAAAGGTATATGAGGCAGGGTTTATAAGAAAGAGAAGGATTGTTGCAGTTGATAATGTATCTTTTGACATCAGAGAAGGAGAAATAGTTTCACTTGTTGGGGAGAGTGGTTCAGGAAAAACAACAACTGCAAAAATTCTTCTGAGGCTGTTGCCACCAACAAGTGGTGTTGTAAAGTTTCAGGGAAAGGATATATGGAGAGAGATAAATTCGAAAGACGAGTTAAGGGACTATTGGAAAAAAGTTCATGCTGTCTTTCAAGATCCTTACGCAAGTTATAATTCATTTTACACTGTTGATAGAGTTTTGAACCAGGCTCTGAATCTAATAGGCATAGATCCGAGATCTAATGAGGGTAAAAAACTTGTTAGAGAAGCACTATCATATGTAGGGCTTGTGCCTGATGATGTGCTTGGGAAATATCCCCACCAGCTTTCAGGAGGCCAGAGACAAAGGCTCATGATTGCGCGTTGCTGGCTTCTAAAGCCAAAGCTTATATTAGCTGATGAGCCGGTATCAATGATAGATGCTTCAATGAGAGGAGCGATAATAAAATTATTCATGAATTTGCGAGATGACTATGGAACATCCACAGTATTTATAACACATGACATGGGACTAGCATATTACGTATCTGATAGAATCCTTGTTATGTACAAAGGTAAAATAGTTGATGAAGGACCTCCGGATGAGATAGTTAAGAGTCCAAAGCACGAATATACAAAGCTCTTATTGAGTAGTGTTCCAACACTTTATAGGAAGTGGAAGTGGGAATAGTGAGCATAGCTGCAGAGCAACATAGATATTTTTTAACAATATTAATATGGGCTTTTATCTTAGAAATTATTGTCATAGTTTACTACTTATCTAAAGGAGACTATGGATTCACAATGCAATTAACATGTATGCTAATGACTATAACAATCGCAGGGATTTATGCAATTATTCATAGAATTAGAAAAGAAATTAGGGAAGGCATGTAGCTTTACCATCATTTTCATAACAATTCTTTTTCTTTTAATTTAAAAATATGTTGATGGTTTTAGATTTTGAAATGAATTATAGATTCGGTAAGCTCTCTTGAATAATAACCCCTACAATTCTCTATAATACTAGGATATTACTATGGTCATGTTGAAAGCAACTGGGGGTAATTATGAATGTAGAACAAAATGAATGTATGCAAAAAACAACTAATGCTAAGGTGTATTGAAGTGTCTAGGCAGTCTCTAATAGAGGAGTATTTGAATGGTTCGGAGTGGGCTGTTAGGGACAACGCCAATGTTCCGATATCTATATCTGGTTTGATGGCTCATGTACTGGGCTCGGCAATCTATGAGGAGGCTCAGAGGCTTCTTCCAAAATCATCTTTGATTCTGCATGAAGAGGGCTGGGTATATATTTACAAGCTTAGAGATGGTTCAATCACAAGGCCTTATTGTGGAGGACTTGATTCTAGGCTAATAATTGAAAAGGGTCTTAGAACGCCCACCGTCGTCTCTAGGCCGCCTAAGCATCTTGATTCTGCTGTTGACCAGCTTGTGAATGCTGTTTATATCTTTAGCCAGGAGAGGACAGGTGCTGTTGGTCTCTACGGCATAGATGTTGTGTTATCACCATTCATAAGAAGAGACAGCTTAGACTACAAATCAGCAAAGCAGAATATTCAGAGATTTGTCTACAACTTGAACTATCCTCTTAAGAGTGGTCAGAGTCCATTCTCAAACGTTGTCTTCGCTGTTAGCAACAGGTTCTACATGAACCAGCCAATTCCTGCATCTGATCAAAAATTCAGGCTATCCGCTCCAGAAACCTATGAGAGCTTTTTGGACGAGGCTAAGCTGGTTGTAAAGGCCTTTGCAGAGGTTTTTGCTGAGGGCGATGCTGTTCACCAGCCATTTACATTCCCGATACCGACAACCATTATGAACAGAGATATGGAGAAAATTCTCGATGGTGACCCAGAGCTCTGGAGAGCATACTGGACAATGATTGCGAAAACAGGTCAGATGTACTTCCTAAACGGCTATAACACTAGGGCTGAGGACATATTTAGCTTCTGCTGCAGGCTTCTATCAGACATGGGTAGGGTTAGAGAGGTTTTGCATCAAGCAAAAGGTGTTTGGGACATGCCACCATCTGTAGGCTCTGTAAACGTTGTCGTCATCAACCTCCCTAGACTTGCAATGATTGCAAGGACATCCGACGACTCTAAAATGTTTGACAAGCTCGACCAGCTCCTAGAAATCTCTAGGGCAACCCTCATGTGGTTTAGGGCAAGGTATCAAAAGCTCTTTGCGATGGGTATGTACCCAATGACGAGAGAGTACATAGATCCTGTAGACCCATTCAAATTCTACTACAACACCATAGGAGTCATTGGAATGGCTGAATACGTCTCTATAATGCTTGGAGACCCGTTCTTCTGGTTCAATGCACAGCCAAGCAACATACCGAAGATAGTGAAGCTTTACAGCGACATTCTAAGCTACATCAACAAGAGGCTCTCAGAGTTTGAGGAAGAGGACAACGTCCTCTACAACGTCGAGGAGGTTCCAGGGGAGACGCTTGGTGTCAAACTTGCATGGAAAGACATAGAATTTGCAAAGAATCTGGACACATCAGAAGACCTATCGGCATACATACCAGTTGGTGAAATAGATGGAAGAAAAGCACCATTCTACACAAACCAGCTAACACCACCATACACAACACTCCATCTGAGATGGCAACTAGAGATAGAGTCCAAATGCCAAAAGCTATTCACAGGTGGTGTAATAAAGCACATATTCGTGGATAGAGAGCTACCGCCAGAAGCAGTGGCAAAGTTTGTGACTAGAACACTCAGAGACACGGACATAGTATACATGTCTATAACACCAACAGTTGCTGTCTGCCCATACTGCGGCTACAGAACAGTTGGAAGAGCATCTAAATGCCCAAGCTGTGGAAAGCCACTAGACATGTGGAGCAGAATAGTGGGGTACTACAGACCTGTGAAAGCATGGAACAGCGGAAGAGTAGCAGAGTTCAATGTGAGAAGAGATATGTCTAGAGAAATCATTGAGATGATCTAAAACTTTTAATTCTATCTACAAGAATATACTCCGTGGTGAGTCAGAATGTCTCTGCCTGTCAAAGAAATTTCTATACCTATTGAAATACCTGTGACACCGCTATCAAGAAGAGAGATAAAACAACTTGAAACAGCGCTGATAATAGGGACGATGTTTAGATCAGATGTTGTTCAAACGATTCTATCTGGCGAGGAGTTCACCACCTGGTTAGACAGCTTAGCAGTCGCGGCTGCAGCTCTAGCAATGGATAAAGCGGGTTATCCAATAAACAGAATAGCTGAAGAGCTTGGGAGAACAGAGATGACAATTAGGAAGCATTTGAGGGGAGAGACAAAGGCTGGTAGGCTAGTTAAGGAAACTTATGAAATGCTTGTGAGAGGTGAGCTGAAGCTTTCGATTCCTGTTGTAGAGTCTGCAAAACCTGAGGAGGTTGCGAAGCTTAGTAGAGAGGTTGAGGGGCTTAAGAAAGAAAATGCTATGTTGAAAAGTAGGATAGAGGATTTGAGATCTCGTCTAAAATCTGTTGGCACAGGTATAGAGAGGGTTGTTGAGAATCTTACAGAGATTAGGAAAATTATTGAGGAATCTGAGAAGATATAATTTAGCATCAGTATCCAATTCCATGATTTTTCATTTTATCTTAATATTTTATTTAATTACAATCATGAACATGAAATTTAAAGAGGAGAATTAGGTTTATGACAATAGCAACTATACTAGTTGCTATGATGCTTAGCGCTAATGAGACTGCTGTTAGTTTCAATTTTTGTAGATACTAAATCTGGAAACTTCAAAACTTCTTTATTAATTTTGGCATGGCAAAAGCATGACAGAGTACAAACATTTTAAACCTCTTTAATATTATATAGTAGAGAGCCTTGGTTTACATATGTGAACGTCGTGGCAAGGTTTTCAGAAGCAGGAGAGCATATATAACGTATATTGTTATGGGTTTTGAGGTCAGGTACATTAGAAAGAGAAGCAAATAGCTATTGCTCACAAAGCTTAAAAATGGCGAGGATATTTTGAACTTTATGTGATCTGCATGAGTATTGATACAAGAGCTTTTGAGAAGAGAATAAATGACCTACTAAAGAAAATGACCGTTGAGGAGAAGGTTGCGCAAATACAGTCTATTCCTGTCGACAAATTATTAGACGGGAGGGAGTTCTCTGAAGAGAAGGCTAGGCAACTTCTTAGGTATGGTATTGGCGAGATAACTAGGGTATGCGGTTCTCATATAGGCTTTAAGCCTAAAGAAGCAGCTAGGATCATTAACACTATTCAGAGATTTCTTGTTGAGAAAACAAGACTTGGTATACCAGCAATAGTCCATGAAGAGTGTTTAGCTGGGTTACTTGCTTCAACAGCAACAGTATTTCCACAGGCAATAGCATTGGCTTCGACATGGTATCCAGAACTTGTATACCGAGTTGCTTCAGCCATAAGAGAGCAGGTCATATCAGTTGGGTCAAGGCATTGTCTCTCTCCTGTTTTAGATCTTTGTAGAGATCCTCGCTGGGGAAGATGTGAAGAGACGTATGGCGAAGATCCATATCTTGTATCCGCAATTGGCTTAGCATATATTAGAGGACTTCAAGGAGAAGAAATTTCGAAAGGTGTTGTCGCTACTACAAAGCATTTTGCAGGGCATGGTTTTCCAGAGGGTGGGAGAAACATAGGGGTTGTACACATAGGCTTAAGGGAATTTATGGAACAGCATCTATACACATTCGAAGTTGGTATTAAGGTAGGTGGAGCTCTTTCAGTGATGCCTGCATATCATGAAATAGATGGTGTTCCATGCCATGCAAACAAATGGCTCTTAACAGATGTGTTAAGGGATTCATGGGGATTCAAGGGAATTGTTGTATCTGATTACGATGCTGTTAGACAACTCAACACAATTCACAAAGTTGCAAAGGACTGTGTAGAGGCAGTAAAAACCGCTCTAGAGGCTGGTGTAGACATTATATTCCCAGATATTCTATGTTTCGATGAGGTAATCAGAGCTGTTAAAGATGGAGTTATATCAGAATCCCTTCTTGATAGAGCAGTTAAACGGGTTTTGATGGTCAAGGCCCTTCTAGGGTTATTAGATAATCCATTTGTTGACGAATCTAAAGTACCTGAAACGTTTGATAACCCAGAACATAGGAAACTAGCTTTGGAGGCTGCTATAGAGTCTATAGTTCTTCTCAAAAACGATGGAATTCTGCCACTACCAAAGAATCTAAGAACCATAGCTGTTATAGGACCAAATGCAAACGAGCCTAGGAATATGTTGGGAGACTATCACTATGATGCACATCTAGCAAGAAATACAACATCTGTAAAGGTCGTAACAGTTTTGGAGGGGATAATAAACAAGGTCTCGAAAGACACTAAGGTTTTGTATGCTAAGGGTTGTGACATTGCCTCAGAAGATAAAAGTGGCTTCGAGGAGGCATTGAAAGCGGCTAGAGAAGCAGATGTTATAGTGGCTGTAATGGGTGAGAAAAGCGGTTTGGACCCTGCATGGTTTGGACTAAATCGGAAAGAGTTGCAGCATACCACTGGTGAAGGTGTTGATAGAAGTGATCTAAAGCTCCCAGGAGTTCAAGAGGAGCTGATAAAGGAGTTACATAAAACTGGCAAGCCCATAGTTCTTATACTTATAAATGGTAGGCCACTAGCCATAACGAATATTCTCCCATATGTTAATGCTGTTGTAGAGGCCTGGCTCCCAGGCGAGGAGGGAGGAAACGCAATCGCGGAGGTACTTTTCGGTGATGCAGAGCCAGGTGGGAGGCTCCCTGTATCGATACCAAAATCTGTTGGACAGGTACCGGTATACTACTCCAGAAAGCCATCGTCATTTAGAGACTATATAGACTTGGATGCAAAGCCACTATTCCCATTTGGGTTTGGCCTCAGCTACACACAATTCAGATATAGCAACCTTATCATCAAAACGCCAGAGGTTAAACCATTTGGGGTAGTGGAGATCGAGGTTACTGTAGAGAACATTGGAAACAGGCCAGGTAAAGAGGTTGTCCAGCTATATATATCAAAAGAGTTCTCCTCTGTAACAAGACCTGTTAAAGAGTTGAAGGGATTCAAAAAGATATATCTAATTCCTGGGCAATCAAAGAGAATAATCTTTAGAATACCAACAGAGGCTTTAGCATTTTACGACAGAGACATGCATCTCGTTATAGAGCCCGGAGAATACAAGGTAATGGTTGGTAGAAATAGTGAGGATACACAGCTAGAAGGAAAATTCAAAATAGTAGGCGAGAAACAAATCGTTTACCACCGGCAACACTACTTCAGCGAGGCACTAGAATCATAAGCAATTCCATCAATTTTTGTCAATTACAATCAGTTGCTTAGACACTATTGTTATGCACATCAAAAAACTGGTGTTGAAGACAACCCATTGCTGTATTTAAATCCATGCGCATTTCCCAATACCATTGCTGATAACATCAAATATGAAGATCTCCTATATGTCTTCTTAGCATGCAAAGAGATGTTTTGAATTAGCAAAAGTTGCAAAAAGCTAATAATTTAGTGTTATTGGAAATCAATAATGTGTTTCGCAGAAGAGATGCTGTATAGTGTATTAGGTGTTGCTTGTGGATGTTGCAATGATTATTTTTTCTTCTTGTCGCTGGCTCGCTTTTCTCCTGGCTATTTCGAAGGTTTGGTTTATCTGATGTTGTTGGGTATATCCTTGGTGGTGTAGTGGCCTCGGCTGTTTTAACGTGGTTTGGTATCGATGTTGTGTCTAGTCTTAGCTATGGCGAGTCTCTGAGGTGGCTTGGCCTAACCTTATTTTCTTTCATCCTTGGCAACTCTATAGGTTTTTACAAAATTGTTGAGAATATCCGTAGTGTTGTAGCTTCTGAGCTAATACTATACGCTATTCTATGGGTTTTCAGCGGCTTTTTGTCTTGGCTACTTGAGTTCGGATATGTTGAAAGGATGGTCCTATTTCTTCTGCTTATCAACGGCTCTAGCATGGCTGTAGCAGCTTTGTCTAAATCCTTTTCCAATGTAAAACCATCTCTTTATGCTAGAGCTGTTATGCAGACAAGTGTAGAGGATCTTCTTCACTTCACATTCTTCACACTACTCTTTGTTGTGGGTGTTTCACTATCTAAAATTCCTCTCGAAGCCTTTGTCCAAATCATTATTGTTGCCGGTCTTATAGTGCTTTTACTAGCTCTCTCAAGGTTTTTGCTCAAATTTTTGAGTAGAACAAGGTTTATAGCTGATAGGGAAAACAAGTTTGTGGTGGCCACTGGTTTTGCAATCCTCTTCGCCTCTATAGCATCAGCGGCTGGTCTTCCACCTCTTTTCGGAGCATTTATAGCAGGGATCTCATTCTCAGCCTTTCTCAAACTCAATGACATTGCTGATATGGTCAATGGGTTGAGGAGCCTTGGGCTTTTTACTATACTTCACCTCCCTAGGTTCGCAACTATATCTGGGGATAGGCTCTGGACAAAGCTTAGACATAGTACTAGTTGGTGTAATGCTTGGGTTGGTAGCCTACGTGGCTAGAGCAATCGGATTGCTTATAGCAGCACTCTTTACAGGTTATAGAATCTCTGATAGCGCTACCTTGGCCTTGTACCTCACACCACTAAGCGAAATGGGTATAGTGTTTACGGATATGCTTGTAGAGAGGGGTGTGTTGCTTAAATCCACAGTTTTACAGTAGCTGTGCTTACTACGATAATGCTATTCGGAGTTGCAACGCCCAGAATAGTCACGAAAACAATTTACATCGAGAGTATTGCACCGACCAAAATAGCTGGTTTCTTCAAAAATCTTGCCGATGTCTATGTCAAGAGAGTGGATGTGGCAACAGTTATGTTGTCACCAATAATAAGGTTTACAGCATCTACATTATTATTCACGTACACAAACTCTCTTGTAGTGAACGCTGTTGAGAAATATAACATGCCTCCATTTATTGCCATGGCTTCAGCAATCATCTCGTCTACAGCTATAATGATAGTCTTTATAAGAACCTTGAGAGTACTATTTGGCAACATTTTAAAGTATATTACAATACCCACCGAAAGACTTGGCGAAACACTTGGAAAAGCACTAGATCTCCTCATAGGTGGGCTCGCGCTAGCGCTTCAAATCCATATACTACTTGAAACAACCTCTAAGCTACTTCCCAGAGAGCCTCTATACACTCTAGCCACGCTATTCACATGGCTAGCAACAGTAGTTACAGTAATACTCGAGCTGGTCAAACACTACATAAAGCCGCATTCGCCACACCAAGAAAATAGAAAACATAAACTCATGCCCTAGTTCAAGAACACCATTAGAGTATGCTTCGCAGAGATACTTTACACATCCTACTTCACATCTTTGTCAACTATTTGCCATACACATAGGGTTCAAAGCATAAAAACACAATAGCTATAATATATGTAGATTAAAAATTATTTCTTTGATTGAGGCCTGGGGAAGATGCACGAGACATATGTTACTAAGTTAAAAGTCATAAATTGTAGCGATCGCTTCACTAACAAGCTATAGTTCCTTTGATTCCGCATACACTGTTATGAACACTCCTCTAATCATCCCAACTGCACTCCCTATACATGAAAGATGTTAGTCACATTATTCAAAATTCTTTAAATACGTTAGGAATATTGTATCCTTTTCAATATTCATCTAGTAGCTGCAAACATCAATATTTGTGAGTTTCAAAAACTTACATTAGAAAAATAAAAGTAGCATCAAGCATTACTAATTACTACTCAAAGAAATTATTAAAGAAGTTCTTTAATAGTTGTGAGAAAACGAGGTTTGTTCTAAATGTTAAATCAAAAATGGATTTATTGTTGATTAATTGTCAGATAAAAATGTAGTATCAATTTAGGTATTAGTTTGTTCTTTTCTAAGCATCTCTAACCTTCTATCGATCTCTTTTATGACAACATCTGATAGATATCTCTTTATATCCTCGAGGTATCTGCGTTCAAGTTCTGGATCTGGAATTGCTGGGAAGGGCCATGGATATGAATATGTTACGTATGGCCACCATAGCCACCAGCACCATCCCCTGCCCAGCCACCAACCTGGTCTCAGTAGCGGTGGTAACCAGCTCCACGGCCCTTTCCCTGGGTATGGGCTCCACCACCAACTCATTTTTGTCGCCAGATCTTGAAACCTGTTTCAAGATTAATAAGTTTTTCTCAAAATAATTACGATAATGAGTTTGAAACATATTTCAAGGGCTTTTGCTATTTTGGTTATGTTTATTGAACGTTCAGCAAATTTTATTATTCATAACCATGTCAACGACAGCTCTGGGTTGGTTTGCATTGAAGTTGGTAGATTCGTATATTTGGCTTGAGAAACTTAGGGATCTCATATATGGTCTGCTTGAGCTGAGGGATAGGGCCAGGGAGGAGGGTCTAGAGGTAATACCCATTAGAGAGGGAACCCCACTTGTTAGATACGGCTTTGTATCTATGCTTAAGGGGGGAGTTATAATGGATGTCACCAACGAGAAGCAAGCTGCTATAGCTGAGGATGCTGGTGCTGTTGGCGTAATGGTTCTGGATAAGCTTCCATACGATATTAGAGCAGCTGGTGGTGTAACTAGAACAGCTGATTTGAAGGTCGTAGAAGCTGTTATGAACTCTATAACAATTCCTGTTTCAGCAAAGTGCAGAATTGGACATGCTGAGGAGGCTAGGTTGCTCGAGGAGATAGGGGTTGACTTGATAGATGAAAGTGAGGTTTTGACGCCAGTTGATGAAAAGGCCCATATAGATAAATGGGCTTTCAAAACACCCTTCGTAAATGGGGCTAGAAACTTGCCAGAGGCCTTGAGGAGAATATACGAGGGGGCATCGATGATTAGGACAAAGGGGGAGCCGGGAACAGGTAATGTGGCCGAGGCTGTTAAGCATATGAAGCTTGTTAACAGGGATATCGCAACGCTTAGAGGATATTATATGGCTGGAGACTACGAGGCTATCTGGGTCTACGCCAAAGAGAATAAGGTCCCATATGAACTAGCATTGCTTACAGCAAGACTCGGCAGGCTACCTGTGGTAAACTTTGCCGCAGGTGGCATAGCCACACCAGCTGATGCTGCACTCATGATGTGGCTTGGAGCCGACGGCATTTTTGTCGGTTCAGGCATATTCAAGAGTGGTGACCCAGAGGCGAGGGCGAGAGCAATAGTCTTGGCTACATCATTCTACGATGACCCAGAGACTGTTGTTGAGACACAGAAAATGGTCTCTGAAAAGGTGTCTATGACTGGAATCGATATTAGGAAGCTGAGACCAGAGGAGCTGATGCAGATTAGAGGTGAGTAGAGGGTGGCTAGGGTAGGTGTCCTAGCACTGCAAGGAGATTACCTAGAGCACTACCAGGCGCTGAAGGGGCTGGGGATAGAAGTGCAATATGTTAAAACACCAAGTGATCTGAGAAACATAGATGCTTTGATAATACCTGGGGGAGAGTCTACAACAATAGGAAAACTAATGTTGATAAAGGGAATGGTTGATGCAGTCAGAGAATTTGCAAGAAGTGGCTCACCGGTTATGGGCACCTGCGCAGGGGCTATAGTAATGGCTAAAAAAGGTTTCCGACAGGGTCTTGGGGGAGACCAATCAGCCAACACTCGAACTAATGGATATAAACGTAATCAGAAATATTTTCGGGCGCCAGAAAAACAGCTTTGTTGCCAGGGTATACATCGACGAGATAGGAGATGTTATTGCAGCTTTCATTAGAGCTCCTGGAATAGTCGAGGCTTGGAACGAGGCCAGGATAACAGGATATATAGAACGCCCGCTGACAGGTAAAATCGGTGTTGCAGCAAAGCAGGGAAATCTAATCGCATTAACCTTCTGCCCCGAGATCACAGGAGATGACAAGGTGTATAGATACTTCATTGGCTTGGTGAAGAGGTAGTGAGCAATGGAAAAAACTACTTTTTCCGATGCATAAACTGCAAAGCTGTTTTTCGTGAAACCCCTTCTACATGCTCTTGCCCAGTATGCGGAGGTCTTCTCGTTATAGACTATGAAAACCCTGTGTTCAAGGTTGACTATGCTAACTGGTGTTTGGAGATATTCATTCCTCCTACCATCTTTTGGAAAAGAATTTTCCTTAGGCGAGGCTCTAACACCCATATACAAAATCGAGGGCGTTCTGATCAAAGATGAGTCTAGGAATCCAACGGGCTCCTACGCAGATCGCGCTTCAGCAGTCATAGTATCGCATGTTATGAGTCTTGGCAACGCCATCAACAAGTCGTTTATTGTTCAATATGTTGAAGATTTCACAAAATCTGTTGTGTACTATATGGAGCATGCTATTGGCTCTAATAGAATCTCTGTCTAGATACAAAACCTCTTTGAAGTTTTAGTAGATGATCTAATGTATTTTGCGTCGAAAAACATTGGATTGGCGAAGAACACGTCTTTGCAGTGCAGGGGGAGACAGCCTTATCTACATCAGCTACTTCAATCCATTGACTGTTGAGGGGCTCAAGACAATAGTCTTCGAAGTCTATGAATCTAATACTAGGGTAGAAAATATTGTGGTTCCAACTGAAACGGGTTTGCTTGCATACTCAATTCTAAAGGGTATTCAGGATCTGAGGAAAGCAGGGTTCGACACAAGCTACAGCATTGTAGCTGTTCTTGCAGGGTCACAGAATACCCCGGATCTGCTTAGGCTAAGCCAGGAGATAAAAACTGTTAGGATATCTGATGAAGAGATATACGAAGCGCTGAAAACGCTTGCCCAAAGGGGTATCAAAGCCAAGCCGATATCAGCTATAATCTACTACATAGCTGAGAACATAGGCAATTCTATAGCTATACTCAGTGGCGGGATAAAACATGTTGTGAGGAGTGGGAGGCACAGTTTATTGAAGAGCCGTATAATAGAGACTCTCTCTAGGAAATCTCTTGCAACTGCCTATGAGATTTGGAAAGAGAATGGAGAGTACACATTAAGGGGTGTTTACAAGGCTCTAAAGTCTATGGAGAAAAACGGAGAGGTGTGCTACGAGGTTATGTCAAGGGGAAGAGAAAGATAAAGCTTTATAAGCTATGCTAAACATGAAGACAGGACTGTATCAGCTGGGGTGGCCACGTTTATGAAGACAAAGGTTATAGCTGTTGTTAGCGGCGGGCCAGACAGCTTCTGTAGCATGGTTTTCTGGTTGTCAAAAGGGTTCAACGCAGAGGTTCTCTACTTTGACTATGGACACAAAGCTAGGTTTAGGGAGATGGAAACTGTCAAGAGACTTGTTGACAAGGTTAATAGGGTTGCAAAGGAAAGGGGTTGGGGAACAGTTGAAAAGATCCATATACTGGACATGTCTTTCATGAAGAGGCTTTGGAGGGGGACACAGCTAACAGATGAGAGTGTTACTGTCGAGGAGGAGTATAGACCTTCTGTTGTAGTGCCAATTAGAAACGTTGTTATGGCGACTATAGCAACAGCATATGCATACACCGTTGCAGAGGAAGAGGATACAAATGTCGTTGTTGTTCTGGGCTCTCAATACGATGATGTTGCTCCCGCAGAAGACTGGGGACCTAAATACCCAGACTGCGCTCCAGAATGTTTCCACTCTCTCCAGGCCGCGTTTAGAATCTGCCACTTTAGAAAGTACTCCTCTAGGGTATCCATATGGACCCCCAGCATAGAGATGATGAGGAAGAGAGATGTTATAAGAAAATGCTATGAGCTTGTCGGGGACTTGATATTTGAGACGTGGAGCTGTTACCAGGGTTTTGAGAAGCATTGTGGTAAGTGTGAAAGCTGTTTGAATAGAAAGAGAGCTTTTAGAGAGGCTGGGGTAGAGGACAAGACAGAGTATATGTGATAGAATAAATGTTTCTACTCCGTGACCTCAATCCCTCTAGCCTTTAGTGAGTCCACAAGCGTGCTTGTCCTAGCTATAGCCATTGCTATGGAAGCCACCACAACTTGTAAAACGTATCTTAGCCCCCTGGAGCCCCTAGCCCTATAAACAGTTGCAATATCTACAACCTCTTTCAATGTGTTTGCAAAAACTATTGAGAATAGATATAGAGTTGGCCACCTTCTAAGCATCGATGGCTTTGTTGTCGATGCTATTAGTATTATTGTTGATAGCGATGATGAGGCCAGCAGAGTTAGCCTAGTTATCCTCTCCAAGTCTCCGTGGAATAGAAAAGCAGTGGAAAACATTATTAGATATAGGATTGCGGCTGTGAAGACGGTGTAGACAGCGCTTCTTCTAAGCCCCAACACAGCTAGGAGTATCACAAGAGATGTTACGAGACCAAGCGAAGCAGCTGTTGGCGCTACCACTGGAACCACTATAGATAGTATAAACAGGACTATCTTCGCTATTGAGAACCACTTTGAAAACGCAATTCTTGGTGCCTTAACCCTGTACCCCAAGACCTCTTGGACCACAGAGAGTATCACATATCACACCCCTTGGCACTAAACCCGCTTTGACCAGCTCATCATCGCTGAGACTGCTCCACCTACCAAAAAACTTTATTGTGCCACCATCTATGATTGCATATGTGTCTGGCTTTATGAGATTGGCGTAGAATATCTCGTGGAGTGTAACAATTATTGTCTTCCCCCTTCTCCTCCCATAGTCGATGAGGTTGGCAACAGCTTCAACACCATCTCTATCAAGATATGTGAACGGCTCGTCTAGAAGCCATATGGGCTGGTCTGCAACTAGTATAGAGGCCATAGAAACCCTTTTAGCCTCTCCACCGCTAAGTGTCGATGGATCTCTATCCATGTACTCTCTAGGCACTAGAAGCTCGACTATTCTCCAATCACCTGAAACCCCAAGTATCCTAGTGATAGCCTTTATCTCATCCTCTACAGTTGCCTCTACAAAGCCATAGTATGGATTTTGCCAGCAATACCCAATCAGCATAGCTATCTCTTTTCTACTCATCTTCTTAACGCTCCTACCCCCAGCAAGCACATCACCATCGAACCTCACTAGATTGGCCAAAGCCCTCAAAAAAGTTGTTTTGCCAGCTCCATTCCTACCCAATACAATGTGGACACCACTATCAAAAACTATTGAAATGCCCCTCAATATCTCGATGCTGTTGAAAGAAACCCTAAGGTTCCTAGCCTCTATAATCAATTAAACCACCTATTCACTAAGGCAGGAAATTCTTTGCTTAAAAGCTGATAGAGGTATTACTATAGACAGCCTCTTAACAATTTACTTCACTAACCTCTGGTAGTATTTTCTAATGAGTGGAACAAGCAGGAGAGCTCCAGGCATGGTGGCTACGAGGTTTTCGCCTGTCAGCAAAGCGAATAGGTATATGGGCTCGCCAGCATTGTATACAACGCCAAGTAGGATAACCCCTATGAATATCCCTACAACAAGAGCGTCCACCAATGCTACTACAGGTAGCAGCCATTTTCTATATCCAAAGACCCTGCCAAGCAACCAGTTTATAGAGCTGAAAACAAATGTGCATAGAGTACCTATAACCATATCAAGAATCCCATAAGGCGATACAAAATTTCCGATTAATGTGCCTAGAGTCAGGCCAAGAACACCCTCAAATCCTGTGACATAGGTTATAGGAGATAGCATGTCGGCTACTCTAATCTGGATTGGGCCAAAGCTAATAAACTGTAGCACTATGACTAAAGATGAGTATGTTGCTGCAATCACTATTGCCGTAATAAGTTTCAAAGATATCTTGTACTGCATATAGGATCTAATGGGAAATTGCATAGGCCAACATAAAAAGTGTTTTATCTACATGCCTATGTATGGTTAGATAAACTGAAATAACTCTAAAATTTTTAGAATTAGTTTGGGAGAGTCTATGCGTAGTGTCACCATAGTATCTTCTGCTAGAATTCACTTCGGCTTCTACAATTTTCTAGATGATAATATTGCTTGGGGTGGGGTTGGAATAGCCATCGACAACCCCAGAATCATTGTGAGGGTTTCTGAGTCTGAAGAGATTAAGGTGGATAATAGAACAAATATTGATGTTTCTGATGTTGTTAATGCTGTTAGGGATGGTCTAGGGGTAAAAGGGTTCAGTGTAGAGGTTCTAGAGGCTTATCCTAGACATGTTGGACTTGGTTCAACAACACAACTAGCACTAGCAATAGGTTATGCTGTCTCTCTTCTATACGACCTTGGACTCGAGATTAGGGATGTCGCATTTAAGCTTGGTAGAGGCAAGTACTCAGGCATTGGCATAGCCGCCTTTGAGCTCGGTGGTTTTATAGTTGATTCTGGAAGGGTGGTTTCATCAGAAGGTGTGGTAAGTCCTCCCTCCAACGTAGACGATGTTCCATATCCGATATATAGACAAAGGATTCCGAAGGGATGGATATTTGTGGTCTCTATAATCAAAAATGCGAAGGGATGTGGCTTGAATAATCATGACAAGCTCCTTGAAAAACCAGTGCCACTTCCAAAAGATACACAGCTAGAGTTCTATAAAACGCTCATGCTATATATATTGCCATCGATAGCCAGAAAAGATCTTGGAACATTCGCAGTTGCCCTCACAAAGTTTCAGAGAATGGTTATAGAGAATCTTGAGAAGGTGCTGGAAACTTCGATACAATGTGAAGAAGCGAAAGGTGTGATGGACATAATGGCTAGGCATGGTCTGATAGGTGTTGGTCAGAGCATCTGGGGGCCCATGGTATACGGCATCTATCCATATCACTATAGAAAAGCTCTCGGAGTTGCAAATAGCATTACTAAAGAGGCTAAGTGGAGGGGGTATAGGATAGAGAGTTTTGTTGCAGAGCCTAGGGCAAGCGGTGTTGAGATAACTATTGCGAGGAGCCGCTCAAACAGAACATGGAGATTGATTAAGTAGTCTTGGAATTTTCTGCAAAAACTTTGCAAGCCTTTGCTCCGCCGCGAAGACTATAGGCCTTAAAGCCTTTTTCCCTAAGTTCTTTCGCAATTATGTAGCTTAGACCACCTGTATCACATATGATGATTATTGGCTTGTCTGGGGGGATGCTACTAAAATCTACCTTGTTAAGAGGTATAGCATTACCTATAGGCAATTCGCCTACGCCAGTCTCCTTCCTAGCATCAATAATCAGCGCATTGCTTGGTATAAAATCTATTTCTATATCTGTTTCTGGAATCACATCCTCAGACCTGGCTTCTAACACACTAACAATTATCCTCTTCTTCAATGCTTCCTCAACAACTTTCATATCTATAGATCCAAGCCTCTTAGATAGACCATCAGATGTTGCAGCTGTCACCACCTTTGATGGAGCTATTGCACAAGCCTCAACAACCTTTGAAGACAACTCATATAGTCCGAGCCTCCTTGACAACTCTATAATCTCCTCCTTATCAAATGATATCAAAGGTCTTAGAATAGGTTTAGACATTCTTATGCAGCTCTCTATAGCCGCTATATTCTTGAGTGTTTGGCTAGATGCCTGACCAAGAGACTCGCCAGTTACAATAGCGTCGTAGCCAAGCTCCTCAACTATCTTTGATGCGGCTAAATACATTAGAGCTCTTAGGACAACCTGTCTATAGCTCCAATCAACCTTCTCCACAATCTCCTTCACAACATCTCTAAAGTCTATCGCTATGAACTTCGGCCTGTAGCCATAGAGCCAATCGAAAGACAGTTTCTTGGCAACAACAAATGCATTGTATGTTGATTCTAGAGGCCCTAGTATGAAATGTAGAAAGCCTATCTCAACACCTCTTCTAGCAGTGTACCAAGCTGCTACGGGGGAGTCGAAGCCCCCTGAGAAGAGCACAAGGGCCCTTCCCTCAACCCCTGTTGGGAGACCGCCAGGCCCTTTGACAGAGTCTCTATAAAGAAAGGCTTTCGAGCCCCTCACCTCTACCTCAACAACAACCTCTGGGTTATCTAGATCAACACCAGATGAAAACGGTTTGAGAAGAGCCCCAACCTCCCTGGCAACATCAATCGATGTGAAGCTGTGAACACCGCTTCTCTTAACCCTTACAGCGAATCTTCTCCCCACAACAACGTCCTTGGAGTTCTCTGCTACCCACCTAGTCAAGTCGCTTAGATCCCTAAACTCGTATACAAGAACTCTGCCAACTCTATAGACCCCAAAAACCCTGGAAATAGCGTCGATAGCATCGACATCTGTTACAAGATGTATCTTAGCCTCGACAACATCAATGCTAATTACCCTGCCACCAGCTCTCGAAACAGCGTCGGAGATGTTTCTAATCAGAGCATTGAAAAACTTTGGCCTAGACCTACTAGACTTGAGTATAGCCTCGCCAGACACAGTAACGAGGTAGTTTGGCAAGTGTTGGCACCGCAAAAATTACTCAATGTGCTCTTCACCATTACTGTGTCCATACTTAGCTAAAAAGTTTTGCATAGCTCATAAAAACTCATTCCTTTGCCGCTTCATAGCATACAAAAGACCCTTTATCACCCTCGACAGGCTCTTCGGCGACAGGCTCCAAGCCTGTTTTTGTTAGTGTGTTTGCAACTCTCAGTATCCTTAGGTTTAGACTTGTCAGCATTTCTACCAACTGGCTTTTTGTATAGAATGTGGCGTAGCTATAGAATACACTCTCTTTTGTTATCTTCTTTCTATGGTATGTCAAACCAAGTGACGAATCCAATGGTATTATGCATACCACTAGCCTCCCACCCTTCTTCAACACCCTTACAGCCTCTTCCAATACCTTATGCGGGTTTTCGACAAAGCATAGTGTCACTATTATGTATACCGTTGAAAAGCTCTCGCTTCTAAATGGGGTCATCTCTCCAAAGCCCGAGGCTACAAGAACACCTCTTCTGTGGGCTATCTTCAACGCCTCTACAGATGGGTCTAGACCAATCTCTACATCTAGTGGCTGGGCAAATCTACCTGTGCCAACACCTATCTCAATACATGGTCTTCTGCATGGAAAGAACTTTCTGAAAAGAGAAATCTCGTTTTCATAAACAATTCTGTTTCTGTCAAACCACTGATCATATTTAATAACATTCTCATCGAATACAACATAAGATGGCTTCCCAACATCCATAGCTACTTCACTATCACCAGCAAGAGGCTTGCTATAGACATTGGATAAATATATTTCAGTATGAATGAAACGGCTTGGTCCGGTCTATACCTCGGCAATATAGAGTCTACAACAACAGTAGCTACAAACACTATGAGAGTCTTTAGATATACCGTCAATGCATTTGCAAACCAGTTAAATGAGTTTGTAGGCCACACACCCCCCAGAAAAAGCGCTGCATATATCATTGGGAATAGTATCCTCTCAGCAAACTTCATGAAAAATGCTAGTGCCAGTCTAGGCCCCCCAACCTCTGTGAACATACCCCAGTAAATCTCTGATTCAGCTTCCGGAGCATCAAAAGGCTTTAGACCTAGGATGGCAAACATTGATATGAAGCCTGCAATGGCAGATAAAATCATTGCGATTGTTTTAAATGGATCCACGGCCCAAAGAAGATGAGATACAACACTAGTTCCATATATACTATATTCAGTGCCAAACCTTTGAGAAGCTATCAGCACAGGCACCAGAACACTAATTGCAAATGCGGGTTCAGCGACAAACAATATTGCTAGGTATCTGGCAACACCTATAGTTGTATAGGGATTTGGATGCCCAGCAGCTAGATAGGCTAGTGCAAATGGTGCCAACAGCAAAAAGTAGAGCAATGCAATAACATCGAAAGATGAGTATATAGGTCTATAGGCTACGGGGAGAAACAGCTGTGCAACAACTATGAACCCCGTTGCAATTGAAACTAACACAACTGGGCTTACACCCATGGAATACCTGTTTACAAGATCCCTCTTAAGCACAAGCTTAAATAGATCAGCAAGCGGCTGGAGAAAGCCGGCTGGGCCTGCATATACCGGCCCCCTCCTATACATTATTCTAGCAGACAGTTTCCTAGCTATCCACTGTGTAAACACTATGAAAAATATTGTTGTGACAAGCCCTGGATAGATAAGGGATTCTAATATTAGATCCAGAGCCTCCAAATCCATCACCCAAATAAATACGCTAATACAACAACTATTGCAAGCAGTATTAACGCTGCTATGTACCAGATGCTAAAGTTTCTAGACAGTTCGTAGAGCGATCTCGCTCTTTGTGCACCAAGAGATCTTTTTATTATGTCTCGAATGATTCTGGTCACCGATGTTCTCGGCAATTCTGCATATATGAAGCCTCCCATGACAGGAAGCTCTGAAACCTCATCCCGTTGTGTAGGAGCTCTTCTCTCTACATAGTATTGCATCGCAAGGTAAAATACTGCGTATATAACCAACCCTGTTAATGTTCCAAGGCCTGTGTACAAAGCTATTAGAGTGTATATATCCATTCTATACACCTACTCAAAAATCTTCTTTATATAATCCTCAAACTCTTGTGAAACACTCTTCTTAGCCTCTTTATCCTCTATGGCCATGGCATCTATCCAGTGAACATAGTAGTACTTCCGCTTTTCATCAATATCTATAACAACAGTGCCAGGCGTGTTGGTTATCGAGTTTGCTATAAAGACTATTGAATAGGTGTTGCTAACATCGTAGGGAACCCTCACAATAGCTGGGCTATACCTAGCTTTTGGATTCAGTATCAGTTTCAATACACCCATATGGGCATTGTACTCTATTATGGTAAAGTATTTGAGCAGATAAAACAGAGCATAGCCCAATCTCTTAATAGATATTTTGCTGTAGTCCTCTATCAAATCAGCCGCAAAAATATATGCTACTGTGGCCCCGGCTACAACGGCTATTAGAGCCTCTAGCAGGTTGTATGATCCTGTATACACCATGTATATAGCTGCAAAGATTATTGTGAATATAGCTATCGACAAGCTTTTCCTCATTGTCACTCACCCTCATCTATTTTATTCAGCATTAGAGTGCCCTTCTCCTCTACCATTCTAATCGATATTATTACCATGAGTATGAACACTGCCAAGCCAATCACAATCGCTGTAACTATTAAAACCTGTGGAACGGGGTCGACAACAGTCTTAGCGAATTGCTTTAATGCTGAACCCGATGGAAGTTCAGGGTTTGCCAGGCTTCCATTTGGGTAGACAGGAGGGTTGGTAGCACCTATTGTGTAGCCTAGGTACACAAGTAGAATGTATACAGCATCGCCTATTATCGTAAATAGAGTCAGCTTTTTCACAATGTGAGGTCTGCTTGCAATACCGTAGGCTGCAACAGCTATGGTTAGCGAGACTATCACTCCTATATAGTACCACAGAGCCTCCTCAAGCACTGTCTCCACCCTCAAAATACTTTGTTAGGTAGTACAAGGCTATGGTGAAACCCGACAGCACTGCTATGTACTCCATGGAATTGAATATTATTAGCGTTCCCGATAACAACATAGTGGCAAACCCGAGATATATTGTTGCAGGGTATGTGAAGACAGAATCTGGCTTAGCGAGGTTCTGGAATAGATATGCATAGTTAGATGCTGCAATATAGTATATCAGTGGGGCAAGTCCTGTGAGAGCTATTACAGTAACACCCAACCCCCTCATAAATAACATTCTATTCTCTTTCAACTCCCTCCCAGATATATAGCTACTTGAATAGGCTAGCATTAGTAATAATGGGGCTATTGCAAATACTGACCCTCCCTGGAAGCCTCCACCAGGGGTTATGTGACCATGCAAAGCAATGGAAACGCTAACAACTACAACAATTGGCGCCACCAATCTTGATATAAGCCTCACTATAATTGTTGATTCTCTATAGTGTATTAGACGCTCTTCAATCGCCTTCCCAGCTTTTGTGGCAACACCTACGGCAGCTATAATCGCTATGTAGAGCACACTAGTCTCAAAATAGGTGTCAAAGCCTCTCTGATCCCATATAACAGAGGTGACAATTTCAAAGCTCTTGGATGTGAATGGCGATTGTGAATCGGGAACCAGCTGTGCATAGAGTTGTGCAAGTGTTGTCAGCTCTTTGTCTATTCTAAACATGTCTGTGTAAAACATTATAGCATATAGTGAAAGCCCTATAGCTATTGGAATTATGATCTCTAGAAATGTTCTATATCTCTTCATATCTCTCACCCTTTGAAAGGAGGTAAAGAAGCAGTACAGTGTTCATGCCAAGACCAATAGCTATGTAAGCTATTAGGAGATCTGGTGCTAGGAAAACAGACAAAACTATTGCATAGAAGGCAGACTCTATCCCGCCTATTACAACAGCTTTGGCAACATCCTTTGTGCGCACCACAACAACGGTTGCCACAAATGCTAGGGTAGAGGCTATAGCGGCTAATATGAGGGGTATCACTCCATATCACCCCTCTCCAAATCCTCCTTCAACCTATCCACAGACACCATCGGCTTTGCCTCCCCACTTCTATAAACAGCTCTTGCAAGTATGTGAGAACCGGCTGGAACACCCAAGGCAACCAATAATGCAGTAATGAATGAGACTCCTGCGAAAACAGCCTTCATGTAGACATCTGTGTCAAGTCCTAGAACCATTATAGCTATTCCAATTAGTGGATAGAAGCCACCGCCTATAGTCGCTATAGTAGCTGCATGGAGTCTTGCATAAAACTCCTTAAATTTGAAGAACCCTATGGCAGCAATAACATTGAGTATACCTCCAATAACCAGTATTGCAGCACCTAGATACACAAGAATCAAATCGATCATCTTCTACCACCCCTCTTCTCTAAATACCTTGAAACAACAAGATCTGTGAGGAAGATCCATGAGGCAAGTGGTATAGCGCCGATTAGAAGCATCGAAGATCTGTAGTACAGTGCTATGAGTATAAGTATGACCACTAGAGTCGATGTGAGTGCATCAATGGCTAGTGTAACATCTCCAAGGTTTTTTGCTGTAAATGCTCTTATAGAGTATGTAATCATTGCTACTGTGAACATAGACATTGCAGCAGTTACAAGAGGCTCAATAGATTCGAAGGTGACCATAACACAATCACCTTGCGGCTTGTCCCTTCTTCTGCTTTTCGTAGGCACCCAAGAAGAGTTCTCGCGAAACTGTAATGGTCTTTACATCGCCTTTGAGCTGTGTAGGCTCTTTAAATGTTTTTGATTTGTCTGTGGTGAACAGTTCAAAGCCTGTTGCCATTGTCATGAACAATGCGTTGAAGGGGCAGTACTCAACGCATAGACCACAGAATGTGCATTTGCTCTGATCTATTCTCGGAAATCTCTTCTTCGGATTCTGGGGATAGTCGCCCTCTACAACAACAAAGTCTATACATGCAGCTGGGCACATAATCTGGCACATACCACAACCTGTACACTTGTTCATATCGAGTATGTGGGCACCTCTCAAAACACTTGTTTTAAACGGCTTGTCTATTCTTGGTACCTGCCTAGTATAAGGCCTTGCCACCAAATACTTAATCGATTTAGCGAATGTTGCCCAAACCACTCTAATCACCTATCCAAATCTGGTGCACATGGATCTAGAGAGGCTAGTAAAACGGGGAAATCAGCTATGGTGATCTCCTCTTTCCTAATAATATGGTCAACAACTGTTGTGAGCAAGGGCATTGAGACGCTCTTCAGTCTGACCCTATATGGGTTTCTACCCCCACGGCTTATAATATGAATCATATATTCTCCACGAGCGCTCTCAACACGTGCTACTCCCTCGCCTGGCGGAGCGGCCATAGGTACCTTAACTCTCAGCGGTTCACCAAGTCTTATGTTTTCCAATGCCTGTCTTATTATCGAAATAGACTGGTATATCTCCTTGAACCTTACAGCAGCTCTGTCATAGGAGTCTCCACTTGAACCTGTTGGCACATCGAATTTCACCTTATCATAGTTGAGGTATGGAACATTGAGTCTAGTGTCATATTTTAGTCCAGTTGCCCTTAGAACAGGGCCTGTGACACCCAGTTGTATGGCCTCATCTGGTGTGAGCCTCCCCAATCCAACTGTTCTAGCCCTGAATACCCTATTTTTAAGCAGAGCGGCTTCAACATCTCTTGTCCTCTCTTCCACAAACTCCAAAACCTTTAGAGTATCGTCTACAAAGTTTTCTGGGAGTTCATATCTAATCCCTCCAGGAACACTGATGTTGTGATATATTCTATGTCCCGATATCCTGGCAAACCACTTCAGAATCTCTTCTCTAGCTGCCGAAGCCCAGAAGGCGGGGGTTCTCAAACCTGTGCTCCCAGCCATGAAGTGAACCCAGAACATGTGGGAGGCTATTCTACTCATTTCAGACTGTATCATTCTAATCCATTTTGCGTTCTCTGGGATACTAACCTTGAATATCTCTTCTACGGCAAGCGCATATGCAATCTCTAGGTTGTCTGGGTCTTCAACACAGAATCTGTAGCTTAAAACGATGTTCATCTCCCACGTTCTGTTCTCCAACATTTTCTCGAATCCTCTATGCAGAAAACCTGGTATTAGCTCGGCTCTCACAACCCTCTCACCATCTAACCACAGTTTGTAGGCTATATTACCTGGTGCTCCTGGGTGTTGTGGACCGAAGTATACTACGGTATATTCCCTACCTTCCATACCTATAGCCATTGTACATCACCTTCACAACAAAGTCAGCAGTGTTAACGTCTTTTCTAAGTGGTGGTGGGCCCTCCCAATTACCATCTAGAATCCATTTCCTGAGGTCTGGATGACCTTTGAATACTATCCCCATCATTTCGTATACTTCCTTCTCTATGTAGAATGCCAATGGGGTTAGATCGTGTATAGTGTCCATCTCGGGGTTTGTCCTTGTAACAAAAGTCTTTATCCATATTTGCTCGCCTGAATAGGGATTCTCAAATATGTAGTAAATTTCTATAACGTTTTTCTCTGGGTAGTCAACAGCGTTGATATTCACCAATATTTTGTATCCTTTTTCAAGATAGTATTTAACTGCGTCCCTTACCCTATCTCTTTCAATGCTTGTCTTACATATTTTACTCTTCTCTATTCTCTCATAACATTCTGGAAACGTTGACTTGAATTGATAGTCTATGGGCTTCTGGCTTGAGGCAGCCAGCTTTTCCATGTATTCCTTTAGAAACCTCTTCTCAAGCTCTTCGTAAGTTGCTATCTTATTGAATGCTTCAGGCTTTATCCTAGAAATTACCTTTGCCTGGTCTGATTCGCCAATTCTGTTTCTCAGATACTCTATTAGGCTGAGGTAGTCGTCTGGCATTGGCATGCATCCTGGTACCCACCCCTCAACCTCAACAAATTCATCCAACCTCTTATAGGTTGCATAGCTATCCCAGTAAAGCCCGCCTGTTGCAGTACAGTTACACCCAGCGGCAACATATCTCGGTTCGGGTATCTGTCTATACATATTCAAGACAAGTTTAACTGTTTTCTTAGTCAGATATCCCATGCCGATGAATATATCTGATTGCCTTGGTGTCGGCGCTGGCATATAACCATATCTCTCCCAGTCAAGCGGAGACATCACAAGCATTGGGAACTCCACAGCGCCACAAGCTGAGCAGTAGTGAAGCATCCAGATGCTTCTACTTCTAGCCCACCTTGCCAAAGCCTCAATAACCTTTATAATTATGTCGCCCAAGCCCATTTTGCTATCCACCATAGAGAAAACCTTTAATTATCTGTAGGTAATAGTCTCTACCATGTACAAGAGCATCAGAAGTATATCTAGTAACAGGTTCGAGTATCCCGCTGTAGAACAGACCGAGGACTATGGCTAGCACAGCGAAAACAGCTATATAGGCTCTTAGTGTAAATGGCGGAGATAGCTTTACCTCATTCTGCGGTGGTGCAAGAACAGTTGATGCAATCAGCTTTGCGAAAGCAGCCAAAGCTAGGGCAGAACCCATAAATGCCACGGCTAGCGCTATAGGTATTGTGAAATCCTTTGACAGCAAAGTGAAGAGAGATTCGTAGACGCCAAGCTTAGCTAAAAACATGATCGTTGGGGGCACGCCGATAACCGAGAGAGCGGCTATCAAAAGCCCCATCTGCATGATTGGAGAGCTTCTCAGAGCGCCTTGGATGTTCTCGAGAGAGTCGTCAGCATACATCTTCTTTATCCATCCACTTGACAGGAATAGAATGGGCTTTACAATCATATGTGCAACAATGTATGTGAGAGCAATTTGGATAGCGCTTGGCCCAAGAGATAGTGCAAGTGCTATGTAGCCTGTGTCTAGAACCACGGTGTAGGAGGCTATATAGCTAAATCTGTTGGAGTATAGAGCACCAAGCCCACCAACAACAATTGTTGCCATGCCTAAGATGCGAAGCATGTACTCTATAGCTGGGCCCAGCCCATTTAGCACTGTATAGACAATTCTTAGAAGGGCGTAGTATGCTATTCCCTCAGAGACCCCGGCTAGAAGAGAGGCTACAGCTGGGTTTATAGAAGAGTATGCAGGTGGGAGCCAGAAATGCAGGGGGGTCAGAGCCTCATCAACTACAAGACTCCACATAAGCATTGAAACAAAAATAGTCATGGCTGTAGCCACATTAGCTGTGTAGCCTCTATATGAGGTGCTTAGACCGCTTAAGATGAGCCCAAGATGACCAATGTTAACAGTGCTGGTGGCAAAATATATTAGAACCACTCCCATAAAGAAGAAAAGACTTGAAACACTTGCAACAATCATGTAGTTGAAAACTGCTTTGTAGTTATTTCTCGACCCTGTCAAGACCATAAGGCTATAGGTTGATATAAGCGTAACCTCTAGCATAACAAACATGTTAAATAGATCGCCTGTGTATAGAATCCCAGTAAAACCTGCTAACAAACCAAGGTAGCTAGCCATGGTATACTCATCAACAGATTCAGAGAAAATCAGTGTAAGTGGAAACAGAGCTAGTGCCAACAAAGTTGTTAGAAATGCTATGAAAGATGAGAATTCATCGACAGCATAGGTAATGCCTATTGGTGGTGGGAAGCCACCAAGAAAATAGTATAGAAGTCTACTTGAAGTTGCATCAACATAGATTATAGCGGAGAAAATAGTTGCTAAGGCGAGGAAAAACAGTGTATAGATGGCAGAATATATCTGCTTTACCCTAAAAACCTTAAAGAATATCAGTGTGAACGAGCCTAATATGAGCAGATATGGAGTCAATGCAATCAAGGCGCTTGACTCAGCTATAGTTCAACCCCCTGCCTATACGAAATTCAACAAATTATTTGACTAGATCATTTTTAAATTTGATTATGTAACACTATGGCTTTGAATACCTTAGTTTTTCATTACCTAGATTATGTAGACTCAGATTTGTTATGACAAAGTTTATTAGTAACTTCTATGTGTAATATTGGTTGGTGCTACATGAATGTCTCTATCTCCATCCATTTTTAAATCTAGGGTTGAAAGGCTTCAGTGCTTGCTTAGGGAGAAGGGGATAGACTGTGCCATGATTCGCACACTATCAGATTTCAAGTACCTTGTTGGTGTTAAGTGGCTTAGACCCGCGCTCTTAATTCCTTCTGATGGCAATCCAAAGGTTTTTGTGGCTGTAGGTGAGGAGGAGGGGTTCTTGTCTCTATCGAAGCTCAGGGAAGTCGATGTTGTTGCATATACCGATGGCGGAGACCTCATGAACAAGGTTGTAACGAGTATAAAGTCTTTAAAGGCTAGGAGAGTTGGCATGGTGTTTGGCACTGAAAGAGATGCCTACATACTATTCTACGAAATGTTTAAGAGAGCCGTAGCAAAATTTATATGACTGCATATAAAAGCATATGCTCTTCGTGGCTTAGCTTATGTTCCCATCTGATTGTTTTTAATCACTTTCTTCTATTACCACTACCTTAACCTTCTTTCCGTGTAGCTTTGATAGCTTTTCTTGATATTCTTTTGGTGGGTATATCAGGTATTTCCTCATGGTTTTAACAATCTTTGCTTCAAACACATATATAGAGACCATCACTTTCACCATATAGGTAATAGAGTGTAAAAACTTATAAATTTGCACTCTGAATAACTAATGTTGTGAGCTCCGATGAAGGCGTTTATCCGCCTAGGCTGTAGGTGGATGTCTGAGGGTGCATATCGCAAGGCTCTCAAGACAGGGGCTGAGGTGGTCGAATGTAGTGTTAGTGATTTGCTGTGGGACTTGGCGGTATATAGGTATGCTCTGCAAAAGGTTGTAGACGCTCTATGGGATTTGGATGGGCTTCCAAAGAAAAGCCAGTTGCATCAAATGTTCTACCCAATGCTTAGAGAATATGGCTTTAGAGCACACGTAGCTAGAAATATCTACAGCTATGCGCTAGCTCTAGTGAAATCGGCTAGGAATAGCAATGGCGACAAGCCGAGTGTCAGAAAACTATCTGCTAGACTAGACTACCAAGATGCAAGAGTTGAGTTAGACAAAGGAGTTGTCAAAGTTGTCTTGAGAGACAAGCAATATACTCTTAGATTAAAGCATAGGAGGGAGTACATCGAGAAATTCAAAAACTTGAGGTGGAAGGAAGTTCATGTAAAGTATGAGAACAAGAAAATCTATATCAGTATAGTCTTCGAGGTCAGGTACAATCCATATGCTCCAAAAGGCTTCACAGCAGTTGATGTGAATCTGAGAGCTGTTACAACATTCGATGGCTCTGAGGCTAGAAGGTATAGAACAAGATTTGTCGAGGCATTGAGCAAGAGGGCTAGAGCCGAGGAACTTCAGAAGAAGTATCCTAAGAGGTGGAGATACAACGAGAGGATTCTAAACAGGGTTAGAGCTCTCCATAGAAGAGCTAGGAACATCATCAACGATTTCTGCTGGAAACTAGCAAAGGAGGTTGTAGTTAAAGCATATAGAAGAGGACACGCAGTTGTACTAGAGGATTTAGAGCATCTGAGAGAGTCTATCAATGGCAAAAACAATGGTGTTAGGTGGAGGCTAACGCTATTTGCCTATAGAAAGCTTCAACATACTATTATAGCCAAATCCATTGAGTACAACGTTCCAATACTCATTATAGACCCAAGAAACACATCATCAACATGTCCAAGGTGCGGCACAAAGTTAAACTACATACATAGACTGGCAATCTGCAGGAAATGCGGATTCAAAAGAGACAGGGATTTTGTTGGAGCAATAAACATCTACCTACGGGGGATGTGGGGAAGCCTTGGGTCTTCCCCCAACGGGGATGGAATGAAGAATGAAACCCGACAAACCACCCCAAACGGAAATGAGCCGATGACCACCTATATAAAATCATATACAAGCATATAAAGAGGTGAACCCAATAGAGATGTTGAGGTTGTTGATATTGGGCCGATATTAACTGAGATGAGATCTATTAAGGATAGCCACGAAATTGAGGCTATATCGAAGGCTGCTGAAATATCGACGAGGGTTCTCGAAAAAGCTATGAGCTTTGTTAAAGAGGGTATGCCAGAGCTGGAGCTGGCTGCGGAAGCATATAGCACAGCTTATAGGCTGGGATCAGAAGAGCCGCACATATACATAAATGTGGGTCCACATCCTAGAATACATGCAGAACCACTTAGAGGTGTCGTAATAGAGAAAAACGTTCTTGTATCCATGGTAATTGGTGCAGACTACAATGGATATTACGCAAATTGCTCAGCATCAATATTTGTAGGCGATTCAAAACCAGATAAAATTAGAAAAGCTTTCAACTGTGCTAAGGAGATCTACGAAGAAGCTGTCTCCATGACTAGACCTGGCACAAGATTTATTGATGTGATGAAACGCCTAGACTCTATCTACTCTAGGTATGGACTCCTAGACAAGAGGATTGTTGGATATATCCACGGTGTTGGACTGCAAGTGGAGGAGTATCCAATAACAACAATAGTCCCTGCACACAGAGCTGCAGATGCTAGGGCAAATATGGTTGTTGCAATGGTGCATTCACCACTTATGCTACCAGGCTATGGAAGTGTGAAGGTAGAAGACGCTTTTGTTATAAAAGAAAGTAGATGCCAAAGACTGAGCAAAGCTATTGAACTTATTGATTGGAGCTAAACAATTTTTGTATAAATTCAATCAAATATGCAAATTCGAATAATGTTGCCTACTCGGTTTAGATACAGACTTTATCCGGGTATACTGTGACTAAAGCTGTATATAACTGATAATAATTTTATAGGAGGCAAATTTATTAGAGTGTTAGCAGTATAACTAGACTTGAGGTGAAAACTGTGAGATTAGACCTAGGTATACTCAGACTAGTTAGAAACATCAGAAGAGAGTACCTGGGCAAGCATGCTGTGGAAAATAGTGAGGTAGATATCAACAATAAGGCTGACAACGAAACTATCAGCAATAATGGTGGTAAAATAGTCTGTACATATATGGTCAACTCTATGCTATGCTATAGAAAACTTGAAAACGGTTTAATAGAGGTACTGTAGCTTTTTGAAGACATAGAAACCCCTGTATCTAAGTAACTAATCGATACTTACCAAGATATTTAATAAGAGTCGCTTATCTAAGTCTCAAGACTTTTAATGTTAAACATAGTCATATTTTTCAACTGTTTCTAGCTCCATCTGCTTATCGATAGCACAGCACTCTTTAGTCTATAAGCATTTTATTTTGATTGGAAGATACATGGTATTTGAGACCTCGTTGCACTACTTTCAAAGTAGTGAGCTTTGTAGTCCAGGGGCAGAAACAATATTTAGGGTTGTTTAAGTTCTTTTAGGGCTATGAGTTATGCTGATGCCATGTGCTTATCTAATCCACATCTCTTTATTACTTCATTGTGTTTTTCGGAGTTTGTTGTTTTCTTTGGGTCTAAAGGCATATCCTGAACTTGTACCTCATAGCCGTGACTAAGACAGAAATATTTATTAGGGTGGTTTAGTTCGGTTTGGTATTGACTAGAGCCCGCCTAGGCTTGGAGCGTTGCTCCCATCGCCTAGGCGGGTCTACCCTAGATGGGAGGTGCGTTCCATTCACCTCGACAGCCACTCATGAGCCCATGAGATGGGCTGGGAGAGTCCTCTGGACGAGGTAGAAGCCCCTAGAGGCGACCATAAAAAGCCATAAAATACATGGGATGACCCTCTAGAGACAAACGGCTACATACCCAGCTGTGTTCTCTCTTTGCCTGATTCAATAACCCATATACCTAGTCTGCTAGCCTCTTCTATGGCATCTGGTGTTGCTCTCATACAGTATATCACTACAATTGTTTTTCCTGGAAATTTCTCTGGCTGAATTTTTCTAGCTTCCTCAACTCTCTCAATAAGTTTTCTAGCAGTCTTAGCCCCTGCCCTTGTCTTAGCCTCTCCAACAACCGTTATAACACCATTAGTTCCATAGACATCAAATTCTCTTTGACCAATAACACTAGGCTCAGTCTTTATATCTATTCCTCTTTGCTTTAAGAGGTAACTAATAAACTCGTTTGCCTCATCCTCAATAGATATGGCAAGTCTATTAATAGTTGTGTCAATTCTCTGAATAGATTTTTTGACTGATCTCATATCGCGTTTCAATACATCGACATCTTTTTTCAACGTTACAACATCTTTTCGAAGATCTTCATAATCTTTTCTCATTAATTTTATCTCTTGCCAGATCTTGTGGATCTCCTCCCAAATCCTCCTACTCTCTTCCCAAAGCCTCTTCTGATCCTCTCTAAGAGCCTTCAACTCATTTTCTATAGCCTCAAACCTCTTGTATGCCTCCTCCCACCTCTTGCTGTTTTCCTCCCATTTTCTGTTATTTTCTTCCCAACGCCTATTATTCTCCTCCCACCTCCTCTCCTGCTCCTTAACGAAAATGAGAAAGTCTTCTCTTAGTTTTTTCAACTCGCTTAGGATAGTGTCTAGGCCAAGCAAACCAGCTACAGCATACCTAAACTCCTCATCTTCTCTAAGCAAACGTAGAAACCCGCTCTTGAGGCTACTGTTGCTAGTAGTTGATGCTGCACACATCTAGCACAGCCCAACAAACCCCACAACTTATAAAATGAATTAGCTTCTTAGAAAAATAAGCATTTTGCTCACCACAGCCACTGCAATACTGAGCTGTGGTATATTGATTAATGTAAGCAATGGAATTTGTGTTGGCTCCGTAGCATCTATGAAGATGTGTGCATTGTGAGCATCTGATCTAGAGAATTTTTGGGTTTAGGGTTGATATGGATAAGAGTTTAAAAGTCTAGAGAGATTATTAGGTGCGTTGCCGTGATTTGGTGTTGATTGTGATAAGCAATAGAGTCTATCCGCATTATGCTATTGCAGCAGTTGGATGTGTTGTTATTAGAGATGGCAAGATTCTTCTTGTTAAAAGGGGTTATCCACCGAGAGCAGGTTTTTGGTCTGTACCTGGTGGGGCTATAGAGGCTGGGGAAGACATTGCTGAGGCAGCTGTTAGAGAACTTGAGGAAGAGACTGGCATAAGGGCTAAGCCCATAGGTATTATAGATGTTTATAACGCTGTTACAAAGGATGAATTTGGGAGGGTTCAGTATCACTACGTCATTCTAGATGTTCTATTTGATCAAAACAGTATCCAAGGTGAGATAAGGCCAGGCGGAGACGCTGTTAATGTATCCTGGACCCCTCTAGAAGATGTTTTGAGGAGAGATGATGTAACCATCACAACAAAGACTCTTGTTAAAAAACTTATCGAGAAAGAGAATTGTTTTCTTCCTTTGCAACAACAATTATAAAAATGTTGTGAATGATAATCAATAGAAAGGGATACAATACTGTTTCTGTTGTCGGCTATCATTTGCATAGCCGAGGTTGCACAATCTTTGGTGGTACTGCTTTATAGTTATGTTGTAGTTATGTTGCTGAGCCCTCATATACAATGTTGTGACATGCCATGTGGTTATTGTGCGACTAAGCCCCGGCTTTAGCTGTACTGGGTTTGGCTTATCGTAGTACTACTTCCTATCTGTTCAATTTGAAACGGTTTCATCTATACATTGATATACTTTCGAAAGTCTTATATATCTCCATCTTGAACTGTTTCATATAGTGATACCAATGAACGACAACAGAACAATGTCTATAGGTGAGAAGGTCTACTACCTTGTTGTATCTGTTGTGCTAGCTGTTGTAACTGGTATAATGGCTCAGGCAAGTTTCTATCTAGGGCCTGTCCCATACACCATGCAGAATGTGGGGATTATCTTATCTGGTCTGCTTCTGCCACCAAAATACGCATTGTTTTCCCAGTCTCTGTACATTCTTTTGATTGCTGTTGGCCTGCCTGTTGCAGCTGGGTTTAGAGGTGGACTGTATGTTTTGATTGGGCCTACAGGCGGCTATATAACTGGTTTCCCAATTGCATCTCTCTTGATGAGCATCTTATCGAGGTTCTATCTTAGGAGGAGAAGCATTAGATTGAGCGATATCGGTTTTAGAGATGCTGTTTCTCTGGTTTTGCTATCTGCTGTGGCTGTCCTACCAGTCTATATCCTGGGTTTTGCTGTCTTCACATGGTATGTCCTATCCAATGCCAATTTGTTTAATTGGGCTTCGAAAATTGCTAGCTTTGTTGGTGTTTCTGGAAACAAGATTCTAGTACTGTTCATTGCCACAGTAGCTGTTTTTGTTCCGCAGGATATGCTCATGGACCATGTGATTGCAGTTGCCGTTGCAAAGGCTTTGGCTAGATATTTCGAGGGCAGGGGCATTGTCTTCGGGTAGAATCCTCGATGTTAACAATCTGTCTGTTTGGTTTAGAGAAACACAGATTTTGAAGGAGGTCTCGCTAAGTATTGGCGAAGGTGATGTTGCATGCGTTTTTGGTCCAACAGGCTCCGGCAAGACAACTCTTCTCAAGGTTGTTACAGGTGTTTTGCAGGAGCTGTACAAAGGGTTTAGAGTTGAAGGTAGTGTCAGAGTCTGTGGGCTGAGCCCGTCAGAGGCTTTGCGTAGAGGGCTTGTAGCATATGTTCCCCAAGATGTTTACAGTTTCTTCATAGCTTCTACCCCTAGAGAAGAGCTTGCAATCCTAGGGATAGACAAATGCGATTGCGGTCCTAATCTAGATAGAGATATTAGCAGGCTTTCTGATGGCCAGCTATACAGATTCCTACTCTACTCGGCACTGGCAGGTGGTGCTAAGCTTATAGCCATAGACGAGCCATCTTCACATATCGATTGGTGGAGCATAGAAGAGGTCTTCAACTACTTAAAGGTTTTTGCTAAAAGGAATGGCGTCGCCATAATGTTGGTTGATCATCGGATAGACCTCGTTAAGAGGTTCTGCAACATCTTTATAGAGATTGGGAAAACACCATTTACATGCAGTGGAAATACGATTCTTAGAGGCGTTGGCACAGGAGATGCAGTTATATCGGCCGAGAACATAGGTGTTGTGCTCAGCGGCAGACATATTCTCAAGGGGGCCAGCATTTCAGTGGGTCTTGGGGAGGCTGTGGCAATTGTTGGTAGAAACGGATCGGGAAAAACAACACTGTTAAATGTGTTGGCCGGCATCATAAAGCCGTCTAGTGGTAGGGTGGCTGTCTACAGAGAAAAGAAGATTTTTGTTATTCCTCAAAACCCTGTCTACTGGTTCCCAAGCGACACTGTAGAAGGAGTTGCAAAGCTTTTCGCCAATAGACACAGGTTTAGAGATAGCGTAGAAAATGTCTTGGAGATGTTTGGACTAGGCAATGAAATGTATAGAAATGTTTACAGTCTTAGCATTGGAAAGGCAAGGCTATTGTCGCTGGCACTAGCATATATATCAAAAGCCGATGTGATTATAGTTGACGAGCCCACGCTAGGGCTTGACTGCATAGCTAGGGAGTCTATGCTAAAATCATTTAACAACATGCTTGAGGAAGACAAGGCAATTCTTGTGGCATCACATGACCTAGATTTTGCGAAGAGGCTTCACAAGGTTTATATAATTGATGATGGTGTTGTAAAACCATTGAATGGGAATGGTAATTGAGCGGCACTTCCTGTAGAAAGACTCTGCATCCAATACAAGCAATATCTGTTGCAGTTGCGATAGCAATAGCTGTATCGATGCTTAGCAACACACAGCTTCTACTCGCCATCCTCGTCGCCGTCATCGTATCGTCGATCTTTATAAATCTAGGGGCGCTAGCCAGTGTTGCAAAGGTTGTTACACCTCTTGCTACTATCTACACGCTACTCGCATCTATCATTCAATTCATTGTGATCGGCTTTGTAGATGTCAGCATTATCCTTATAAACATTCTCAGAATTGCTGCTGTTGCAACAGTATCAATATCTTTGATAAGCTGTGTAAACATACCGAAGCTCTTAGAGTTTTCATATAGGCTATCCCCAACGTTGGGCATATCCCTAGCACTATCAGTGAAAATGCTGAAGTCTCTTCCCATGCAGTGGACATTTATATACAGGCTATACAGAAATAACCTGCCTTGCAACTCCTATCTAGATAGGATTGAAACTTTTGTATTATCTGTAAAGGCGTTTCTATTCCTGGCTCTCTACTCCTCTATACAGAGTGTAGAAGCTATTTTAACGAGGTCAAAAATTCTTAGATTAGACAGGCAAAGATAATATCTCGGGTTTGGTGCATGGCGATTGAGGACGAGGTTTTGAGGATTCTTCTGATGAGCAGAGGTTATGTATCTGGAGCCTCGATAGCCAAGTACCTGGGGGTTTCAAGAGCAACTATTAACAGAGCTATTAAGAGGCTTATCTCCAAAGGCTTTATAGTTGAGATTCATCCGAAGCTCGGCTATAGACTTGCCGACCTCGACAATATTTCACATGCACATAGATATGTCGAGTTCATTGACACAAGCCTTAGATACTATATACACTATCTAGACTCGTGCGACTCAACACAAGATGTAGCACATGCCCTAGCGTCTAGTGGTGCTCCAGAGGGTACTGTCGTCATTGCTGAGGAGCTTAAGCGTGGAAGAGGCAGGATGGGCAGGCAATGGATAGCGTCTAGAGGGGGGCTATGGCTCTCAATAATTCTCAAGCCAAAGCATCTTAGAAACATGCATCTACTAAGCCTTGCCTCATCTGTTGCTGTTGCAAAGGCTATAAAAAGTCTGCTTGATATCGAGGCAAGGGTTAAGTGGCCAAACGATGTTCTGGTTAGTGAAAAGAAGGTCGCTGGAATACTCATAGAAGGTGTTTTAGAAGCTGATCAGATTCGCCATATAGTTCTTGGCATAGGTGTCAATGTCAATAATGATCTTCCTCACCACCTCTTGGACACGGCAACAACATTAAAGAAGGTCATGGGTTCTGACATACCCAGGATACCACTTCTAATCAACATAATCAAGAATACTGACATTGTCTATACAAGGCTTAGACAAGAGGAAAAAGAAATTTTAAATGAGTGGAGAAAACTCTCATCAACAATAGGTAGAAAAGTAAAGGTAATATCATTTAATCAAGAAATAGAGGGCGTTGCAGAAGATATAGAGGATGATGGAGCTCTAAGAATAAGAACGAAAGAGAATACCATAACCAAAGTATATGTTGGAGATGTCATACATCTGATTAATACATAGCCCAGAAAAGAAAATTATTATCATTAGTACCAACATTGAAACATGTGAATGTCTATCTTATAATAAAATGTCTGTACTATAACAATAAATTCTTAGGAACTATAGCCGATTAACACATAGAAATTTAGTGACTTCAAAGCTTTTCAAATTATAAAATCTTCTTGTTTAAAGATACCAGTTATAGACTATGATATATAGCTTCATAAAATAAGGCCAGAAGACCAATTTGCATTAAATATGTAGTTACTACATATACCTAGAATACAGAATAATGAGAAAAGGTGTTAGTGATGTTTGCTATGCTGTTGTAAGGTCTTTGTGTATTGTTTTTGCAGCAATTCTTCCCCACCCCATTGCCTCTATTACTGTTCCCTCTCCAATTACTATATCCCCTCCTGCATACACCCTAGGCATAGTTGTTCTAGCCTCTTTGTCTACAATTATCCTTCCATGTTTATCGATCTTTATCTCTGGCGTCATTTTTGGTATGAGGGGATTGGGATTAAACCCTATTGCTGTAATTGCTATGTCTATGTCTATTGTTATTGTTTCTCCTGTTGGTATTGGTCTTGGTCTGCCAGTTTCATCTGGTTCTCCAAGCTTCATCTTTTCAAGCTTTAGAGCTTCAACCTTTGACTTTCCCAAAAACTCTACTGGCTGTACTAGGAAGAGGAATTTTATGCCCTCTTCCTCAGCATTAGCGATCTCTTCTTCTCTAGCTGGCATCTCCCTTCTTGTTCTTCTGTAGACTACGTATACTTCCTCTGCCCCTAGCCTCAGAGCAGTTCTAGCAGCATCCATTGCTGTGTTCCCGCCGCCTATTACGGCAACTCTTTTTCCTCTGTGAATTGGTGTGTCGTAGGCTGGGAACATGTATGCCTTCATTAGATTGACTCTTGTTAGATATTCGTTTGCTGTGTATATTCTTCCAAGGTTTTCGCCAGGTATGTTAAGGAACTTTGGATTTCCAGCACCACTTCCAATAAACACAGCGTCGAATTCTTTTAGAAGATCATAAACAGTTATAGTCTTTCCAACAATAACTCCTGTCTCTATATTAACTCCAATATCCTTGAGGTTCTTGAGCTCCTCATACACAATCTTCTTGGGTAGTCTGAATTCTGGTATCCCATATACTAGAACGCCCCCTGGAACGTGAAGTGCCTCGAAGACTGTTACCTGGTACCCAAGTCTAGCGAGATCTGAGGCTACTACAATCCCAGCTGGTCCAGAGCCAACAACTGCAATACTTTTACCCATAAGCTGATTAGGCTTCTCGTCAATGCTTATCCCGTGCTCTCTAGCCCAATCAGCAGCAAATCTCTCTAGAGCGCCTATAGCAATTGGTTGACCGATTTTTGCAAGTCTGCACATCTTTTCGCATTGCTTCTCCTGGGGGCACACCCTCCCTGTTATTGCTGGTATTGGGCATTTCTCTTTTATAACTTTGTATGCCTCTTCAAACTTCTTCTCTCTAACAAATTTTATAAACCTTGGAATGTCTACCCCGACAGGGCAACCAGTTACACATGGTTTGTCGGGGCACTGAATACATCTACTAGCCTCCTCAACAGCCTCCTTTTCTGTATAGCCTATAGCTACCTCGTTGAAATCTTTTATCCTCTCTTCAGCAGGTCTTTTAGGGATTGGTATTCTTGTTTTTGGCTTAACCATCCTTTATCCACCTTTAACCTTCCTACTCTCTAAAAACAGCTTCAATGCATAGGACTCTTCCTCTCGATAGGCAGAAAGCCTTTGGATCAGCTCGTCCCAGTCCACATCCCACGCATCGAATTCGGGTCCATCAACGCATGTGAATCTAATCTCGTTTTTAATGCGAACCCTACAAGCACCACACATGCCCATGCCACAAACCATAATAGGATTCAAGCTGGCAATAGTCTTAATCTCAAACCGTTTTGTCACAACACTACAGCTTCTCATCATTGGTGCAGGACCAACAACCCATACAAGATTTGGCTTGAAGCCCTCTGCAAACCTTTTTTCAAGAAGCTGCGTAACAAATCCTTTGAAGCCCTCAGAACCATCGTCAGTGGAGATATGCATCTCATCGCTAATCTTTGTAATGTAGTCTCTGTATATGAGTAGCCTAGAGGTTCTTGCACCAATAAAAGACACGACAATATTGCCAGCTTCTCTAAAAGCCCTGGCAATCGGATATGCGGCCGCTATAGCAACACCACCAGCAACAACAGCGACAACACCAAATTTCTCAACATGTGTAGGGTTGCCCAAGGGTCCAACAACATGATAAAGCCTATCACCCACATTCATCATACCAAGTTTATATGTTGACACACCAACCTCCTGGAAAACGAGTCTAATCCATCCATCCCTACAGCTCCAGTCAACAAGTGTGAGAGGTATTCTCTCACACTCTTCGCATGCCATAACAATAACAAATTGGCCAGGTCTCGCAGAACAGGCAACTCTAGGGGCATGGACATCCATCTCCACAATACCTTCAGCAAGACTCTTCTTACCGATTATTTCGAAACTCATCATCTTCACCTGCACAATGCACAAGCTTGACGATACCAATTAGCTATATTCAAGAGGAGCACAAACCTTTAAATAAAAGTTTTGGTTAAAATGTTTTAAAACCAGACAATTATATTGATAATTTCTAAGAGATTTTATTAGAGACCATTATAAAGCAAAGATGTTGTTTAAACGATTCTTAAATAGCTATATTGATATAAGTTCCAAAGCTAGAAATATTTGGGGTGGGTTGTCAAAAATGATCTTCATTGGACTTGATATTGGCGGGGCTAATATAAAAGCTGTTAAGGTTCTATACGAAAATGGCTCTTTTGCCGTTAAAGATGTTGTAAGGGTATACAACCCTATTTGGATTTTGGGTCCAAGGTCTATAGCTAGTATTTTAAAGGATATTAGAATGAGGTTTGGTGTTAGATCGGGGGAGTATTATGTAGGTGCTTCAATGACTGCTGAGTTAAGCGATGTTTTTGTATCTAAAGATGTTGGTGTTATGAGTATTGCTGAATTAGTTGAAAGTGTTTTTAGCGATTCTATAGAGAATTATTTTGTGTCTCTTGACATGGATTTAAAGGTTTTCGAAGATGTTTTAAAGAATCCAATGATGTTTGCAGCTTCTAATTGGGTCGCATCTGCATGGCTTTTAGAGAGAATAGCTGTTGAGAAAGGTTATAGAAACATTGTTTTCGTGGATATTGGGAGTACAACAACCACGATTATACCAATTGTAGATGGGAAAACATTTACGAGAGGCTATACAGATCCCGAAAAGCTTGTGTATGGAGAGCTTGTTTACACAGGTGTTCTGAGAACTAATGTATGTGCTATAGTCGATAAAGTTCCGTATAAAGGATTTTTTGCCAGGGTCTCTTCGGAGAGATTTGCATTGTCAGGTGATGTACATCTTGTTTTAGGGTATATAAAAAGTGATGAGTATTCCACAGAAACAGCTGATGGAAGGGGGAGAAGCTTTGAAGAGGCAGTTGCGAGAATAGCTAGAGTTCCTTGTGCAGATGCCAAGATGCTTAGTGTTGAAGAGGTTATTGAGATAGCTAGATACATTTATGAAGTGCAAGTGTTTAAAGTCTTCGAAGCTCTTATGCAGATAAGAAGCTGGCTTGCATCACAAAAGATTAGGCTAGATGATTTTAAAGCTATTGTAGCAGGTATTGGTAAGCATATAGCTGTGGAGGCGTGTAGAAGAGCAGGCTTTAGAGAGGTTATCGATATAGACGATGTTGTTGGATATGGAATAGCATCTGTTTTTCCATCATATGCTGTAGCTGCTATGGTGGCCGAAGAGGTTTTGAATAAATGAACTGTATCGTTATAAAAATTTCAGGTCATTTAATAAAGGATGCAAATTCTTTAAAAAGTCTTGTTAAAGAAATTGAAGATCTTCATAGAGATAGAATTAGAGTTGTTATTTTGCCAGGTGGAAGCATATTTGCAGACCTTATCAGAGATATTCAAAAAGAGATCGGATTTGACAATGATACAGCCCATTGGATGGCTATAAAGGCTATGGAGCTTTACGGAACATACATAAAGAGTTTTAGCCCGTTATTTGAAGAGGCTTATAGCATAGAAGATATTAGCTTCATTCTATCAAATAATAGAATACCTATTGTAATGCCATATACAATTTTGAGAAAATTTGATGAGCTTCCACATAGCTGGAGCGTTACAAGCGACTCTATAGCAATTTTCATAGCATCTAAAATAGGGTGTGGGCTTGTATGCCTAGGAAAGGTGGTTGATGGTGTTAAGGATGCTAGAGGAGGGTTGATTAAGAGGATTAGAGCTGAAGATTTTGAGAAAATTACTCAAAATGTTGTTGACGAATATGTTGCAAAACTTGTTGAAAACCTTTGCATAAAGGTTGCAATATTCAATGTGAAAAAGCCTTGGATTTTAAAGGATATTGTCAAGGGTGTTGAGGGGGAATACACAACAGTGATGTGTTAGGCTTGGGGATGTATACTACGAATACACCTTCCTAATTATTTCAAGGTTTATAGCCCCTGCCTTAAATGTTGAGCCTGTTCTAACATTGTTTACAACTATAACAGCAGGTGCAAATATCTGCGGATCTACTTTGTATAGAAAGTCCCAGCCATATATCTTTACAAGCTCTGTAAACGACTTTCCATAGTCTTTAGATGCAGAACTCGGGGCTTTTTCAACGAATTCTCTGAGTTTTTGATCATCATCGAAGTCGACTATATAGAATGTTGAGCCCGCATAAAGTAGCATATCATTTGTTCTACCAGCCATTACAAGTGGGTCTGGATGTAAAGGTGCTATCGGGCAAACTCCAAAGCCATATCTAATGGTTTTTATGTTGAAGCCAATGCTATGCAGTTTAAATATGCCGGTTTCAACTATTCTAGCGCTAACCTGCAGGCTTCCAGCTATGCTTGCAGGAGAGACTAAGACTATATACAAGTTCTGTGGAGACACATTAACTTCATTTGATATGTATTCAACAACTTCTTCAAATGGATATCTATCTGTTTCAAGAACTATTACAGCTTCATCTGATTGCTCTACATAGCCTAGATAGTCAAACAGCTTCTTAGGCTTTCTTGCAAGAGCTCTTGCAGGTCCGCTCCCATTTGCGAAAAAGTCTTTTACTTGTATTCTCCAGCCAGCTAATTGAGATGCCATACAAGACTCTATTGGATAGTCTGTAGAGACTGCAACTGCCTGTAGAAATATGTCAGCAATTTGGAAATGCGTTGTATATACATCTGCTAATCCACCTAAGCAAATTTTTGATACAACTAAACCAGCTTCTAGACTACCAAAAGTCTTGACGCCTGCATCAATAACAGTAGCCCCGCCAACTTTCGTAACAACTATGTTAAGCTCTTTCTCTCTTGAGATAGCATCTGAAACTATCTGCATAGCTAGTTTGTTCATGGGTTTTGAAGGAATCTTAACAAGGCTCATATAGACTCCTCCAAAAGGTTTTTATATAAATCCACAAAATCTTTGTTGTCTTCATATGATATTTGCAATAATCCTCTCCCACCAGAGATAACATCTCCTATGAATGTAGCAAACGGCTTGTTAAATGCTATCCCCCTAACCTTTAGAGACGGTATAATAGAATCTATGTAGAAGCTAGGAGCCATAGACTCTATCCTACCGCCAATAACAACTCTACCACTAGACATACCAAATCCGGGATATATACCAGCAGAACCTTTAACAACAACTACAGCTCCAGCGATATCAGAGCCAACAAAGTTTTTTGCATTTTTGTCAATAACAATTGTTCCACCACCAGCACCCCACCCAACATACGAGCCGGCATTACCGTGTATGGTGATTGTTCCACCTCTCATACCTTTTCCAGATTTTTCACCATGAAGCTTACTCCCAATTCTGTGACCAGCATCGCCAAAAACCTCTATTACCCCACCCTTCATTTTGCATCCTAAATAGTCTCTAACACTTCCATGTACAACAATTGTTCCTCCACTCATTTTATATCCTGTGAAGTGTCCTGCGCCACCTTTTATGACTACCTTTCCTCCACTCATCCTATAGCCTATAAAACACAGCTTGTTTGAGCCACCCTCAATTGTTATCTCAATAGATTTAATATCTTGAGGTGCTTGAGACGGCCCATCAACATCGAATATACTTTCTATTGTCGTTTCATAACCTCCTTCAAGTATCTTAAGCTTCTTTATCTCATTTAGAGTCTTGCCAGCAAATTTATCTGGCGAAATGTTTCTGGCGTCAACCAATACTTTTGGTGAGTATTTTAGCTTGAGGACATAACTCATTGTAATCACCTCAAATAAGTTTTAATCTTTACCTCAAATGGGTTTCTAATCTCCTTTTCCCTAATAACAAAATTCTCTAATGTAACTGTGTAAAGTTCCTTGAATCTTGGCTGCAGATAGTTCATCAGGTCCTTCTCTACATCCTCTGGAATCTCTGGCTTAACATAGAACGTTCTTCCATAAACTGTATTAACAACTTCCCCATCTTTAACAACAATTTCACCTCCCTTAATAACTATCCAAGCTCTGCTAAAAGCTTTTGTGACAACCTCATAGTTTTTAGATATATCAACCTCAAATGGATTGATATCATATATAGCTATATCTGCATCTGCACCCACACCAAGATGACCCTTTATCTTCTCTAGTCCAAGAAGTTTTGCAGGAGATGCTCTAGTAAGAATTGCGATGTCGTATAAGGTATATTCTCTATCTATAGAGGGTAGGGCAGAACGCTTCAATGCCCTTTGGTTGACTTCCTTCATCATATCCTCCCTAGCTTTTTTACTTACAAGCCATGCAAATATCTTTGGATAGTCAAAGAATGTTCCAGCATTTGGATGATCTGTTGTTATGAAAACTCTCCACAAGTCTTTTGCTAGAAGAGCTATCTCCAAGCCTATAACCCACTGAATGGTGTTGACATAACTCTTCTTTCTATACCTATATGGGACTATGCCAGATGCAGCATCTATTTCAGTATCGCTGCTAGCCCATTTCCATCTAGTTAAATGGTACAATACAAATTCAAATGGTGCATCAGCTGTCATTGTTGTTGCTGTTCTTCCCAATATTACCTGCCCCAAATCCAATGTTATATCAGGATTTTTGTTCAGCTCTTTTGCTATATCCTCGCCACCGCTTTCTAGTGTTGCCCAGGAATCTCCTTTGTATCCTGTGAATTGTACATGTGTTATGTGCATTGATGGTCCAGGAGAAATTTTTCTGATTGTTGAAGAGATGTTCACGGTTTTTAGCGTTGTTATATAGTTTCCTGGATACCCAAGTCTGTTACAGTGTATGTGGACTTTGTGGGGAATGTTCAATATCTGTGCAGCTTCAGCTATAGATGCTATTATATCTTTTGGTGTCATGCCGTAGTGCGGTATTTCCTCATCTATGTCTATACCTCTTCCTCTGAGAACCCATGAAACATCAGAGCCAGGGTCAACAAGCTTTAATGCATATGTTTTTGTTGCGTAGAGAAGCCATGCTAAATAGGCTGTTAGAAGATCTTTTTTCTCCTCTTTAATTAAGTCTAATGCAATCCAGTTAGAGTCTACAAGAACATATGCAGCTTTGTCTATGATTGGAATAGAGTTGAGCTCGTGATGTGTGTGTCTAGTTTTTATAGGTGGTGTTGCGGGCTCTACAACAAATGTGTAGCCAAGTTTTGCATAACCATAGCCAATTCTATATACATTTGGTACTGTGATTCCTGTTTCAGCTCTTCTATAAGGTAGTCTATGCGGGTTATTAGTTAAATAGTGGTCTTCTGGTCTTATCATCCTACCAACATTGACTTTTGGCCCAGCAATATGTGAGTGGATATCTATTCCACCAGCCATGACAACCTTGTTCTTAGCGTCTATAACAATGGCACTTTTTTCATCGATTTCCTTTGGATCAACAATTTTGCCGTTCTTCACTGCTATATCCATTACTTCTCCTTTAATGTTATTCAAGGGGTCAAATACAATGCCATTTTTTATAAGTAACATACTCATGTCCTCAGCCCCTTCAACTCCTTAATCTTTTCAAGAAGCATCTCAAGAACTTCCCTATCGCATAAAACTCCTGGTGGCGGATCTAAAACCTTCTTCATGTATATTGTCATGCCATCCATTCTATATGCTGTACCCTCACACTCTATACCAGTTAAACCAGCTGGTATAACAACATCTGCAAATGATGTAGTGAGAGACCATTTAGCATCAATAACCACTACAGATATTTTGGAAAGGTGTTCAATGGCTTTCCTTGGAAAGTGCGCAGCGGGGTCTGAAGCTATTATCAAAGCAGCGTCTACATCCCCATTGGAGAGCAAATCAACTGCAGATGTAACGCCTATGTACATTCTTGGGAACCCTCTTGTAAAGTCAACTGAATAAGGGTAACCTGTATTCCATAGAAGAACCTGATTAGCTCCAGTAACATTGAAGTGCCCTCTCATTGGGAGTAGAACAAATTTTGTCCATTCATTAAGATCTTGAACAAGCTTTATTGCCTCCTCAATATTCTTATACCTTGCATCATTTTGCGTGAGACCCATGCCAAAGAATACAACACCGTATCTAGCTGTCCTTAAAATATCTGCCAACTCTAGCACCTTTTCCTTTGGAACCCCCGCAACAACAGGAGCCTCTATCTCAAGATCTTTTATAGCCATTCTCAAAGCCCTTAGAAGCTCCAGGTCTTTTCCAGGCTCAACTTGTATGAACATATCTGCTAGTTCTGCTGTCATAGTCTTCCTAACATCTATTACTATAATCTTTCTCTGCTTCCTACCCTCAATAAACCTCCCCTTAGACATTACAAGCCTTGTGATATGGTTTTGATGAGCCTCTCTAGGATTACAGCCCCAAAAAACTATTACATCTGCTAGATGAAGTATTGGTGCAAAAGTTGATGTGACAGTACCTGTTTCCTGAGCAGCTAGAATTGTTGGGCCGTGACAAACAACTGAAGTGTTGTCTATGGCTCCGTGGACAACCTCTGCAATTTCTACAGCAATATCTATAGCCTCTACACATGTATTTGAAAGACCGTAGATTAGAGGATACTTTGAGTTTACAAGAATTTCAGTTGCTTTCTCAATGGCTTTCTCCAAATCTACTTCAACGAATCTATTGTCATTCCTTATATATGGCTTTAAAATTCTGTGTTTGTAGTAGTTAAGAAACTTTGCAATAGATATTGAGCATCCACCAACATTCCTAATAATTTTTGTTCCACTAACCTCTATAGATAGATAGTCACAAAGATCTCCACAGAATGGGCATGTAACATTGTTGAAAACTTTCTTCTCACCTAATCTAATCTCTAAATCTGTCATTGGAACCTCTAGAACTTTGGCATTAAGATTTTTTAGGATATCAGCTAAGGTCGTTTTTGGCTCTTGGGAAGGTTCCACAACAACTTTTGTACTTTTGAAATACGGTATGCCAGTTCCATCTGTATCTGAATCTACTATAAAGTTTGCCCAAGGACCCATCGGTATGAATACTGCTCCTCTCCTCACTTTATCACTGGGTTTTACAGATAGCACTATTGATCCATAGCTAGATGTTATCTTGATTGTATCTACCGCCCCAAGCTCCTTAATATCATCTGGATTCATCTCGGCATATGCTACAGCATCTCTATACTTTTCTGACCATTTACCTTCACTCTCCATCCAAACTCCTTGACCTATGGTTCTACCTGTAACTAAGGTATATACTTTTGGCATTGCCATCTAAACCCTTACATCAACATTTTTGACCATCTCCAAAGCCTCTCTCAGATATAATGGATAAGGCCCTAACTTACCTCCATAGTTACCAGCATCTATTTTCACCACTCCTGGAACTGTTGAGGCAGCCTTTATCGCTATGCCCATTGCCTTAAGAACAAATTCTCTCTTTAAACCATTTATCACGATCTCATATACGCTGTTAACCTCTGGTGGAACCTTAGAGTCTTTAACAATGTTTTTAAGTGTTGGGCAGTACAGATGATTTGTTGTTGCTCTAAGCTTTGGGTATTTTAACGACCCTACCTTCGATCCTGATCTAACTATCCCTCCTGGGAATGGCGTTATAACACCTCTGACATATTTTCTAATGGCTTTAACAGCTTTTACAGCAGCCTCTAAACCTGCATCACTATCTTTAGCAAGGATAAGTATATTCCCACCAGCAACCCCTTTTACAATACCTATGCTATCCTCAACTATGAATTCCCCCTCCATAACAGGTATTCTCCAAACTTTTCTACCATAAAGTGTATCCTCTTTTTCAAAACCGTCGCCAAATTTTGCAAGAGCTTTTCCAATACCCATTTTTCTTTTAGCTTTTGGCAAACCGTTGAATACAGCCGTTGTTGGGGCTGTTAAAATGCATTGCCCTATTCTAGTAATTGTTACCAACTTAAGATTTGCAGGATCTGTATGATATATTTGAATTGTCACACCTGGTCTTGAATCGGGTGTTATTCTAGGTGATAGAATTGTTTCTATACCACACTCTCCAGGAGATGCTATGACAGATGTGCCAAAACCTGTTGCAACTCTGGCAGCTGTTAAAGCCCATCTAAAACTTTTTGCTGTGATAATAACCCTTGTTGCATACATTGGAAATGCTTCTGCAAATGTATCTTCAATAACTACAGAACCTATCTGAAGCAAATACCACACCAACTACTTTACTTACTTACAATCAACTGCTTTGCTATTTCCCAAGCAGCTTTATGTTCAAAAAAGCCCTTCGGCGCTTCTACGGCTCGTTTAAACAACTCAGCCAATATCTTATTCTTTAAAGCTCCTATTCTCAAAGCGCCAACACCATAAACACCTGGAACAACCTCTTTATCCTCATCATTTGGCTCCAATCCCTCAATACCTGTTGGAGGAACAGCATTAACATCCGCAACAACCCTCACCCTCTTTCCACAACCTTTAAGGGTATCAAGATTCAAAAGCCTGACACCAGCAGCTCCACCAGCTAAAACAAGATCTGCATTCTCAATAGCTTTGCACATCTCATCTTGGCTATGAGCTTTAACACCATATACCGCCTCAAATCCAAGCTCCTTATTAACCCTATTTGCAACAGCAACTGCCTTTTCTAAGCTACGAGAAGTTATATAGACCTTGGCACCCTCAGTACCAAAAATAGATGCTGCAACCATTCCAACAGGCCCTGTCCCAGCTAGGATTGCAACATTCTTGTTTTTAAAATCTCCAAATCCATGTTTAATACAAATTTGATATATTTTTGCAATGGCTGCGGCTGCTGTTGTGTTAGCTCCTCTAGGGTCTATAACTACGGAGAATTCGAAGGGTGGGAACATAGTTTTTTTGACTGCCTCAACAATTTTCTCAACCTTCTCCACATCATATCCACCTATAAACATTTTAGTGAATCTAACACCTTTTGGACCCCTGGGAAACATAGCGTCTTGAACAATTCTCTGAACATCCTGCGGCTCTACACCACCATATAGTAATATATGTGCATCTGGAAATAGATCTACGACCATTAGAGGCTCAAAAGGACTTACATGCTTATCTGTATCCAGAAATAGGAACACCAACTTTGGTTGCTGCAAAGACATAGACACACCTAGGTATGGTAATCAATAATTATTATGATAGTATTTAAAAATTTTGCTGTTTAAAAACTAGAAACATCTATTGTACTATTGTAACTACTATTTAATGGTTCTGCCCCTTCACTAAGCATTTCAATAAATTTTGTAAACACTAAATCACGAGCCATTCCACAATATTTTCCAAAGTTCTAAACACATATGGCATTTGTTGGACGTGTAACTATACAGCTTGGTTCTAGCCGTTCACCCGAGAGTGTTTGTTTATGGTGTTTTATGGTCATTTATAGCCACCCTCAGGCTCATCACGGTTTTTCATCCCCTTCTCCCCGCCTGCGGGAGTGTTTCACTGCACTCCCCTCGGCGAAGAGCGGTTCATCTAGAGGTCTTATAAATGGTATACTAGCTTTGCTCTAGCCTTTTTATTATGTGGTATATAACCATATCTTTATATCTTAGCTAAAAATCTTTTCACCCTAAACTCGGCTAACTCTTCCTGCTCCAACTTTCTAATCTTAGCAAGTTTCTGTGGAGCTAGACTTGTATCTGAGGTTCCTAAAGAACTATCACTTACGATGCATAGAAAATATTTTTCTTTAAATACTTTAAAAGCATAGCAAACGTTTCACCAGCACGATACTCACAGTAATCTGGATGAGAAGTTGCACAATACTTTTTATGAGATCTCAAACGTCTTGTCGAAACCAGTATCAATAAACTTTTTTAACGAAAAATTTTAGGTATCTGAATCTGACGCTGATAATGATACAAATTCCATATAATTCCTCCAAGAAATAACGCACACCGATCAGCCGAGAACATGCTGTTTAGCTAACATTATCCAAACCTTTTGTACTTGAATTTAAAAATATATTGAATTTCACGGTCTAATTAAGATAATTAATAGAGCTTGTTTAGAGGTTGTACAGAATTTTTCCTACCATTTCTAAAATTTTTGATTGATCTCCAATCTCCCTAGCCTTCTCAAGCTCATCTCTGTGTCTGTAGATCTCTAATGCTTTTTTCATAGCATTTACGAAGAACACTTTTGATAATTTCATACCGTCTACGGGATTCATTCTGTATGTGAATTGATCTAATATGTACCATCCATTGTATCCTGTATCTATTGTTGCATAGAGAAAATCTATAAACATCCATACATCGCCTGTTCCAACAACCCTATCCTCATCGTTGCTATGTGTTTTAGCTGTATTTATATGAATTGATAGTAGAGGAACGTTAAAGTATTTTGCAAGATACACCGTATACGCTGGCTCGACAGCGTACATAAGCTCATGGCCGTAGTCTATTGTTATTCCAACAACATCTTTACCAAAATCTTCATTTATCTTCTTTGCGATTACCATAGCTACGTGTGTTGTGGGCATAATCATGTTGCCTTCTTTAGGCTCTTTAAGCTTTGCCTCTATACAAAGCTTTAAACCCCTCTTTAAAGCCTCTTCTCCAAGCTCCCTCAAACCATCCATAAAAACGGCAAGCTTCTTTCCATAGTTTACCTCAAAGCTATAATCCCAACCATCTTGACCAGGCCAGAAAGACACGACATCAACTCCAAATCTTTTTGCAATTTCCATGCTTTCAACAATGATCCTTATAGCCTTTTTCCTAAGATTGGGATCAGGATTTGTTATAGAGCCCATTTTAAGTTCTGGAATTCCTGAAAGATCTAGCGCGAGACCTGCAATAACCATATTATTCTTCTTGCTATAGTCCAAAACCCTGTCTACAAGATCCCACTTTATTTCATAGTTTTCATCAAGAAATTCAACATTTATTGGGACGAAAGCTCTTATCCCAGCCTTCTTTATTCTCTCAATTCTTGATATAACATCAGATGAAAGATCAGGGAAATAGCCTCTAGCCATAAATCTATCGCTAAATCCACCAGCAGCCCAGGTGCCACTGCCAAACTTTATGTTAAAGGTGTCTAGAAACTTATCTATAGCCTCTCCCTCTAAAAATCCTCTAAATTCATTCAATTTATTCAAAAGCTCAAACAAAGCCAATAGATTCACCTAAATGGTAATAGCAATAGAACAAAATTTTAAAGTTTTGCCTCACATGTCGAGAATTAAATAATTATGGCAAAGTTCATATGTTTGAATATGTCTTATATGTCTTGGTTATTTAGAGAAAACATTCATGTCCAAAACCTGGACTACAGCCTCATATGAGATTATGTACAACCTTTAAAGAAGCTCCCAAGGAAATTACTTAGTAAGCCTTATAGGCTTTAGAGAAAAACTGTACTACGTAATATGTTGCAGGATCTAGAGATGAAACGACCATCTATGCAAAATCTTATGCAGGTATGTAGAAATCCAATATCTACACTTCTATTACTTCATATTCATCTCTTTCAACACCAAAGTCATCAGCTATTCCCAGTAGCCATTTTCTGCATGTCTCCGCTCCATGTAATACTAGCGTTCTTGGCACGTAGTGTAAGAATATCTGCTTTGCCGTTTTGTCATATCCTAGTAGAGCTACCCATCTAATCCTTGAAACCTTGTCTTCTTGCACCTCGGCATTGACAAGCTTGAATATTATATAACCGTTTGTTTCACTGTAGTCATCTATGAATATACATTGCATGTTGTGGTCATTCGTAAAACAGTTATCTTGTCTTTTTGTTTTTGAGCTAGTTATTGCAAATATGTCGTCTCTTGCTAATAGGTATACTGAGTTGTCTCTGCATATCCTGTTTGCATATCTCTCGCTAACTTCTTTTCCAAAGAATTTTTCGAGAACTGTTTGAGTGTCTTTGTAGCATTCATAACTGGTTATGAACAGTGGTATTTCAAAGCCTTGTGGGAAATACTCATAGAATTTGTTTAGCACTTTTGCCATTCTCTTTGAGAATCTCGTATATAGTGCTTTTCTTCCTCCACTACTCAAATTGGTTGTAACTTTATTGATGTATCCCATCCAGTTATCTATGTGCTCTATGCATTTCTCTATACTATTAAGGCAACTAGATACAACATCGTTTAGTATCGTTAGATAACATGATCTGGTGTTACAATATTTATGGACAGTATATGCAAAGTCAATTAGCTTTTCAATTAAGCTAACAAGTGAATCGCTATAGCTATAAACGTAATATTCTCTACCACTATACCTATAGCTATGAATACTCTGTATCGGTAGCACAGAGAACACACTCCTAAACAGCTTATTAACAACATATGCCCTAGCTATGAATATTGCGTTTACGTATTCCCTTCTTTTCGCACAAATAGATGTTATTCTATCGCATTGCAATACCTCATAGTTTCTTTCATATGGTATGCCAAAGCCTATATGAATGAATTTCGAACCCATATCATTGGTCCTCATCAGCGGCTTAGTCAATTGGTCTAGCATCTAATAGCCAATCTCTAACAAACCTCAATTCATAGATCCCAGGCTCTACAACAACTGGAGGATGCTGGTCGTGCATCATCATTGCCTGCTTTCTTACAACAACATAGGTTCGATAACCCCTATAGACCTCTGCCTCCAGCAAATGTCTATGCCCTATCTCACTTACTATCTCAAGCCTATCGCTTACCTTTTCACAGCGAAGCATCTCTATGTTATTATTACTCAAATCCATAACTTTTTCTAATATTACATCGCCTTGTCTATAAAGCTTTCTTACCATGGCCTCACCCGCTAGCTACGTGGGGTATATATAAAGTACTTCGGCAACCAATTATTGCGTGTCTTAGTCTATCGCTTTTTACACAAATGAAGAGAATGTTAGTAAAAGAACTATTCTCTATACATTTCAATAAAATGTAGTAGTGTCTGTAGATCCTCATCTGATAGTTTTGATGTCCAGTCTATTGAGTATCCATAGTATGTTGGTTTATCACCGAAGATTATGTCGATAGCCTCTTTCGCGAGATCATCAACTGTTTTTGATGTTGAGTCGATTTCTATTACAATATCCTCTCCAAACTCTTCAATGGCATTTGCTGTACATATACCAACAAGTTCTGCCTCAACATTTTCGGCTATTTTTCTGGGGCTCCACCCTCTGTTTTCAAGTACTTTTATAATTTCGAGGGGGTTTCTTCTGAGAACTAAAGCAACTTCTAGAACATTTTTCGGTACAATCTCTATATAGTGCCCAACTATTATAATGGGCCCCTTCTCCTTAACCATCTCCTCGACTGCCATGCTCAACCTTTCCTCATCTATTATATAGCTACTTCTATTATCATCGTATGCAATCACATAGTTGTTTCTTATGGCGAACTCACTAAGCTCTACAACCTCGATACCCAGGTATTGCGATAGTCTCTTTGCAAGCTGGGATTTTCCAGTTCCTGGAACCCCAGATATGCCAATTGATCTCATAGATAACCAGCTAAAAATCGTCTATGCCTCAAAAATAGGATTTATAAAGCTTTAAGCCTTTTAACATCATCTATCGCCATACCATTCAAGAATGCTAGTGGAATAATTAGAGCAATTTGCCCAGACCCTTATATACTATAATTCATTAGTATATTGATTCTCGGGAAAAACACATGGTCTCAATGTCTGACTTCGAAAAAAGATGGGCTGGAGGCCCATCAGTTGGTGAGAAATTTAAGGATCTCTTCAGGAAGAAGGAGCCTATAAAGCAGAAGCTGGTCATGGCAGACTACAAGATAAGGGCCATGGTAAGCAGATTAGAGGTATTTGTTGAGAGGCTTAGGGAGAGAGACAGAACACTATTTGAGAGGGTTGTCGATGCCCTTACACAAGGTGATGAAGTTAGAGCAGCTATGTATGCAAATGAAATAGCAGAGATAAGAAAAATGGTAAAGCAGCTGACAATAACTCAAGTAGCACTTGAACAAGTGGCTCTACGACTAGACACTGTGATTACAATGGGTGACGTTATGTCTGGTCTAATACCTGTTGTAGGTGTTATAAGGGAGTTAAGAGGAATAATAAAGGGTATAATGCCTGAGATGTCCCTTGAGTTATCAGAGGTCGAGGAGGGTCTGAGAGATGTTGTAATATCAGCTGGAGAAGCGCTTGGACTACCAGCGGGAGACGTATACACAACGCCAGAGGCTAGAAAGATATTAGACGAGGCTAGGGTGATAGCAGAGCAGAGAATGAAGGAGAAGTTCCCAGAGCTCCCATCAGCAATTACATCAGCCGCTCAAAAAGCTACAGCACCAGCAACTGGATCAGCATAAACAAATCTAATTAATTCAATGTTTTTGAATTAGTAGCAAAGCTTTTTTCTCCTCCAAATCCATTTTCTTGTTGACACGCCCTCATCTACATCAATGTAGCTGGCACACCTCATACTAGATGTGGGTGAGCCACATTGAACAGTAGTTTGAAGGTCTTCGGAATAATTAAAGGTTTTAGGAGAGGTGGTGGAAGACAGTACAATGATCATGTTCTGGTGCAGCTCCTTGCTGATGTAAAAACGGTGGGAAGTCTAGTTGGTGCAAAGATTAGGGTTGTGGATAAATATGGAAACATTTACAATGGGAGAATAGTGAAGATACACAGTTTCAGGAACTCTGTCGCAATAGCCAAGTTCAGCAGAAACCTACCCGGCCAAGCAATTGGGGCATTAACTGAGATTGTTAAGCGCTGAGTATTTAGTGTTTGTCAGAGCAACTCTGACTAATCACATATTCATTTTTGCCGGGTTCTCATCATCCATTAAATTAGCTGTGTATCTAGTTATAAATCTGTTTGGCTATATAATACCATATGTGGTGCTTAGATGGAGTTTTCACTAGTTGCCCAAACTCTTGACATCCTAGAGAAGACTTCGAGTAAAATCCAACAAGCAGCTACACTGGCTTCGCTGTTTAAGAAGACTCCTGCTAGTGATATTGACAAGGTTGTCTACTTTATTCTAGGCATATTATGGCCTGATTGGAAGGGGATGCCCGAGATCGGGATTGCTGAGAAGGGTATTCAGAAAGCCATTGCAATGGCTACAAACACTAATGAAAGCGAGGTTGAAAAGCTTCATAAGTCTCTAGGCGATTATGGTGCAGTTATTGAGAAGCTTAAACTAGGAAAGCAGGGAAGATCAACAGGGTTGGCTGCATTTATTAAGAGTACTAAAAACGAGCAGAAGAAGCTTGACGTTGCAACAGTCTATAACACCCTTGTGAAGATTGCTATGTTGCAAGGAGAGGGCAGCAGAGATATGAAGCTTAGACTGCTAACAGCGCTTCTCATGGATGCTGATGCCAAGGAAGCTAAGTATATTGTTAGATTTGTTGAGGGCAGGCTTAGACTGGGCGTTGGAGAGGCTACGGTGATGGACGGCTTGGCATCAGCTTTTGGAGCTTCTAGAGACCTTGTAGAGAGGGTGTATAACATTTTCCCTGATTTAGGCGCAATAGCAAAGATCCTTGCTGAAAAAGGTGTTGGAGAGCTAAAGAACGTTAAGCCAACCCCTGGCATCCCCCTAAGACCAATGCTAGCTGAGAGAGGCAGCGATCCTGTAGAGATTCTAAACAAAGCTGGTTTTCCAGCACTAGCTGAGTTCAAATATGATGGTGAGAGGGCACAGATACATAAGAAGGGCGATAAGATTTGGATATTCTCTAGGAGACTAGAGGAGATAACATACCAATATCCAGATGTTGTGGAAATGGCTCTGAAACGTATAAGAGCATCTGAAGCTATTGTAGAGGGGGAGATAGTTGCTATAGATCCTGAAACAGGCGAGTTCAGGCCATTTCAAGAACTTATGCATAGAAAGAGAAAAAAGGACATTCACGAGGCTATCAAAGAGATTCCAGTTATTGTAAGATTATTCGATTGTCTGTATGTCGATGGTGTTGACCTCACTACTAAGCTTCTTCCAGAGAGGAGAGAGTATCTGAAGAAGATAATTGACGAGGGTGAAGAGTTTAAGATTGCTGAGGGAGCCATTGTCAAGGATAGTAAAGAGCTTGAGCAACTATTTCTAAAAGCCATTGAGAGCGGTTGTGAGGGGCTCGTTGTAAAGTCTCTCGGAAGAGACTCTGTTTACCAGGCTGGGGTAAGAGGATGGCTATGGATAAAATACAAGAGAGACTATAAGAGCGAACTCACAGACACCGTTGACCTTGTGGTTGTTGGCGCATTCCATGGAAGGGGTAAGAGAAGCGGAACCTATGGAGCACTTCTCCTAGCGGCATATGACCCAGATACAGACAGGTTTGTCACTGTCTGCAAGGTTGGGACAGGATTCACAGATGAGGAGCTTGCACAACTACCAAGAAAGCTAGAACCCTATAAACTGCCCCATAAACACCAAAGAGTAGACAGCGATATAGATGCCGATGTCTGGTTCGAGCCAGCTCTAGTCATGGAGGTTACAGGTGCTGAGCTCACCCTATCTCCTGTGCATACATGTTGCAAAGGATGGGTGAAACCAGGTGCTGGAATATCGATAAGATTCCCAAGGTTCATAAGATGGAGAGAAGACAAATCTCCGACAGAGGCTACAACAAGTAAGGAGATCTATGAGATGTATTTGAGGAGGCTTAAGAAGATAGAGAAGGCGGAGCCCAAGGCCGAGGAGGCCTAGACAAACAGTTGCAATAAACCAAAAACCATTTTATGTCCAGCCAGCATTAAAATTCTTCTCATCTGACAGTAGTTTTAGTTTTTTGGTGTAGAAATATGCGAGATCCTTTGCCAGGCTATGTAGGTGCTGTGCGAGAGTCTCTAGAGAGGCTTGGAGCTGCAGTTGGATGCAGAATTAGATTGTTGTTACAAGACAACATCATATTCGAAGGTATTCTAATGCCGCATCACGAGTTTAGTGAAGCAGATATAATTGTTATTAAACTAGATAACGGATATAACATTGGCATTACGATTAGCAGAGTCTCTAAAATAGATGTTGTTGAATGTAGAGAGAGGGTAGAGGCGAGAACCCAGGATATAAGCCAGCTCCAGAAGCCTGTTGTTAAAATCCTTGGATGTGGAGGAACTATAGCCAGTAAGGTTGAGTACGAGACAGGGGCTGTCAAGCCTGCTATGAGCCCTGCAGAGCTGATGGAGATAATCCCTGAGCTGAAGAGTCTCGCTGGTTATGACGTTGAGGTTCTGTTTAACATTCTCAGCGAGGATATGACGCCAGTACATTGGAAATCGATTGCGGAATCTGTTTACAAAGCTATTGTTGGTGGCGTTGATGGTGTTGTTGTTACCCATGGCACTGACACAATGGGCTATACAGCAGCTGCACTAGCCTTCTCCATACAAGGCTTGCCAATGCCCATAGCTCTCGTCGGTGCTCAGAGGAGTAGCGATAGGCCAAGTACTGATGCAGCTCTCAATCTCTTGGCAGCTGTCATAACAACTCTTAGGGCGCCTTTTGGAGAGGTTACTGTTGTTATGCATGCATCCCCATCTGATGCGGAGGCTTATGCTCATAGAGGTGTTAAGGTGAGGAAGATGCATAGTAGTAGAAGAGACGCTTTCCAAAGCATCAATGATATTCCACTAGCAAGAATTAATCTAATGAAAATGGATGTAGAGACTATCAACAGCAGATATATTCCAAGGGCTAAAAGCATAGAGGAGATAAAATACTTCGCATCATTTGATGATAGGGTTGCAATGGTTAAGGCCTATCCAGGCTTCCAGAGCGAGATAATAGATTTTCTAGTCGATAGAAAATTTCATGGAATAGTCATTGAAGGAACAGGACTAGGGCACATAGGAAGCTATGCCATAGAATCCATTAGAAGAGCTGTTGAAGAAGGAATAGCAGTTGTTATGACAACACAAACATTGTTCGGAAGAGTGAATATGAATGTGTACACAACTGGCAGAAAACTTTTGGAAATAGGCGTTATACCGGGAGACGACATGTTGCCTGAGACAGCATATGTGAAGCTCTCATGGGTATTGGCCCAAACAAGAGACTTGAAAGAGGTTAGAAAAATGATGCTTACAAACTATGTTAATGAAATGAATCCTGTTCATACACATCAGCACTATCCAATATGGGTTCACTAAGCATTTACATATCCTGTAAATCATCTCTAATAGATTTATATTGTGTGCTAGCTTTTTATAATTCTCAAGGTGCATCAATTGGATAAAACACTATTGGTTGTCGTAGTAGCTATTGTTGCTATAGTTGTAGCTGTCGTAGGCCTGCTGTATTCCATGGGTTTGATTTGGAAGTCTAGTGGTGCATGTAGAATTGAAAGTGATAACACCTTCTTTGTTGTTTACTATAGCGTTCCACCAAATGAAACTGTTTTTAAGCATTTGATGAACAGCATACAGAGTTTCATAGCCTCTAACACAAGCGGTTCATTAAACCTAACATTCTCGCTATGCATAAAGAAATATTCTGAGTTGGATGACAATACAAAGGGTATTTTGAGTCAATACAAGTCATTTCCTTTGATGGGCATCTACACATCAAAGGACCTATCAACTGCAAAGGCAAGTTCGCAGCTCTTTGATGTTAATGGGAAATACTATATTATTAAAGAGAATGCAACCATCGGCATCTATAGCTATTTAGCATATTATGGTGTTCCCATTCTTAAAGAGCCTAAGGTGTTGATAGAAACCCTTAGGGAGCCTTATATTCAGTTGAATGAAACACCTGTTGTAGGCTCTCTAAATGCTAAATACTACTTGGTTATATATGAGGATGCATGGTGTCCATATTGTGCAAAATTCTATAGCGAGTCTATGCCTATAATAGAAGATCTTATAGATAACAACACCTTTGCCATAGTTTTAAAGAACCTGCTTATACATCCAGGTGTTGAAAATATACATAGAAACGTTACGGCTTTGTACATAACTACCAGAAATGCTACAGCTGTTTTCAGCATTATGAAGGGCATCTATGCCTATGTCGCTAGAGGCACAGATCCATCGCCTGAGAACGTAACTGCAATGATAAAGAATGTTACAGGTATAAGCGAATTCAATGTTAATTTAACTGTTGTGGACAATATTATAATTAAGGATATTCAAGAGGCCCGAGAATATGGAATTTTCGGGACACCGGGGTTTGTGATATGGAATAGAGAGAGTGGTAGGGGAATTGTAGTAGTAGGCTATACCTCTGCTAGCGACCTCTTGAACATTGTCAGATCATATCTTTAGAATAAATGTTTTTCAATATTTATTCAAAATTAATTCTATGTTAGATCGCCACAGCTACATGTAAACTCATGTACAATTCTATGGAGCTCTTCAAGTCCCTGCATATTCTTTGCAGATACCTTTGGAACCCTAGTCGCTTTTGCATATAGCCACAGAATATCCATGATCTTTGCCAGCATTTCTCCATATAGCCCACTTTTCCTCAACCTCTCTGTGACGAGATCCACATCGCTTACCACATCCCCCATCAACTCCAGATTTGGGGCTATATCGCATTTGTTTATGGCTGGAATTACATCAACCCCCAGTCTGGCTTGTAAGGCAACAGACATTATAGATATGAATGCGTAGTCCTCAAATCTCTTGATAACCTCCCCATCCAGTACAAACAATGCTAGGACATTCTTGGAAACCCTTTTTATGGCCTCAAAAATTTTGGGGGCAACATCCCTAAATATGAATACCTCCATCTGGCCTGGGGTATCAACCAGAACAAAATCAGCGTCAACCTTTCTAATAGCATCCTCAACTATATCCACACGCTCTGCTAGAATATCCATAGACTTCACAAGAGCGCCATTGGGGCCGAGGCCAAGTTCCTTGGCAATTCTATGGGCATCTATATAAACCCTCACATCAAAATCTGGTACGTAGGGAATGTACTCAGCAGCTGTATCGAGATTAACCTTGTACACCCTCGCACCAATTTCTTTTTCAAGCCACATCGAATAAGCAGAGACAAGAGTGGACTTGCCGGAGCCAGCAGGACCAACAAAAACTACGGTAACCTTGCTCAACACATTTCCACTCCCTTGTGGGGGTCTTTCTAACGATTAGATTTCTATATCCCGTATCTAGTCTAGAAATGTTTAAAATTTTCATCAAGAAAAATCAAAGTTTCTGTAAGGTAATCAATGATCTGTATAATTATTTCATGACTCAAAATTGCATCACTAAAAAAGACAGAACAGAAATCTAGTTATTGAAGTGTTACGAGGAAACTCAAAATCAATTATATTATGGCTTGGTATTTGTTACATTATTGTTACAGATTATTATCTTTTTTAACAGATTTATTATGTTTATGTAAAAGGATAAGTTTTTAAGCCTGTTTCATAGAAGGCTTTCTGTTGTTTGGTGGTTTTGATGGAATTCGATCTACTCCAATGGTGAAGGGAGATGCAAAGCCAATATTAAAGATTTTAAGTTTAGAGAAAGACGTCGAGATTGTTGAAAAGCTTAGTAAGGCAGCCTATGAAGATCTTCTGGTAATGTATGAACAGGATAGGCATGTGCATCTAAGATCTTCGCTGACCTGTTTAAAGATATTGTCCGTGCTTATGGCTAGGTATGTCAATAGGAATGGCAACGAAGTTGATAAGGACTGGCTCATACTGAGCAAGGGCCATGCTGTACCAGCTCTCTATGCTGTTCTCGCTGAGCTTGGCTCTATACCTAAGTCTGAGCTTGTTAAGATAAATGCTATTGGATCTCTGCTTCAGAATCACCCTGAGATATCTGTGCCAAGTGTTGATGTGTCTACAGGTAGTCTCGGTCAAGGTCTTAGCATTGGTGTTGGTATTGCTGCTTGGATTAAAAGGGCTGGTGGTAGGGGAAGGGTATATGTTGTGATTGGCGATGGTGAGCAAGATGAGGGTATTGTATGGGAGGCTATAACACATGCTGCTACACTAAAGTTGGACAATCTTATCGTAATAGTTGATTGGAACGGTTTCCAACTTGATGGAAATACAGAAGAGATTAAGCCGAAGAGTTACATGCCTCTTGTGTGGAAGATTGTTGGCTGGAGGGTTCTATGGGCTAATGGAGTAGATGTTGTTAGCCTGATAACAGCTTTGGAAGAGGCTATGGATTCCGACAAACCAGTTGTGATATTTGCTCAAACAGGCAATGTGATAGAGTCTAGTGGGGCTATAAACAATGCTCACTAGTGTGAAGAACTTTAGAGATGCCTTAGGGGAGCTACTTGTTGAGATAGGTGAAGAGGATCAGAATGTCGCTGTTGTCACAGCCGATGTAGGTAAGTCTACAAGGGCTATAAAATTCGGCGAGCTTTTCAAAGATAGATATTTCAATGTTGGCATATCAGAGCAGCATATGATCACATTTGCAGCAGGGCTTGCGAGAGCAGGGGCAAAACCTGTTGTAGTTGCATTTGCAGCATTCATTATGAGGGCCTGGGAGCAGATAAGAAATAGTGTTGCCAGAATGAACCTAAATGTGAAGATAGTTGCTACACATGCTGGCTATAGCGATTTTGCAGATGGCTCTAGCCACCAGATGCTAGAGGACATAGCACTAATGAGAGTATTGCCAAACATGAACGTTGTTGTACCAGCAGATGTGGGTGATCTTAGGAGATGTCTGAAGAGAATTGTTGTTGAGGTGAAGAACCCTACATATGTAAGGATAGGCAGAGACTATTCACCACCTGTAACAGAGGATATGGACTATAGATGCGAGCTTGGCAAGGCCTATGTGTTGAGAGAGGGGCACGATGTCGCTATAATGGGCTCTGGACCAATACTATATGAAGCACTTCAAGCTGCAAAGGAGTTGGAGAAGATGGGTATTAGTGCAGCTGTTGTAAATGTCTTGTCTGTTAAGCCCATAGATAGAGAGGCTATTGTGAAAACTGCCAAGAGCGTCGGTAGGATAGTAACTGTGGAGGAGCATATGGTTTTCGGTGGGGTGGGGAGCGCAATTGCAGAGGTTGTCGCTCAAGAATATCCAGTTCCGATGAAGATGATTGGAGCCACAACATTTGGTAGATCAGCTAGGAGTCAGCAAGAGCTCCTAGAGTTCTTTGGACTGGATAGAAAAGCTATTGTGAAAGCGTGTTTGGAGGTGGTTAAGAATAGAGATAGAAATGCTTAGGGAGGAAATAGATAGGATAGACGATGAAATTGCCGAGCTCATTGGAAAAAGAATTGAGCTTGTTAAGAGAATAGCCGAGTTGAAGAAGAGAAGAGGTGTGGCAATAACAGATATTGAGAGGGAGGCGGAGGTCATTCTAAAATGGAGAAAGAGGTTAGCAAAACATGGTGTGCCAACAGATGTTGCGACATCAATAGCGAGAGATATTATAGCATCTTCGAAAGCTGTTGAAATAAAAGCGATGGTTGTTGACCCACCTAAAGACAGGGATATATGCATAGTTGGCTACGGTGCTATGGCGAAGACCCTTGCGCTAAGCTTTAAAAACGAAGGATATAGAATCACAATAACAGGTAGAGATGTAGAGAAAGCTACGGCTGTTGGAAGAGAGCTTGGAGTAGATGCAAAACCAATACATAGTGCGCTAGACTGTTGCAGTATTTCAATTCTAGCTCTATCGATGGACGCCTTTACAAGCGGCTTTATAGACTCTATAGCCGGCTATATGAAGGGGAAGATCGTTATGGACATTTTCTCATCTAAACAGAGGGTGTTTAAACATTTGGAGAGTTTGTCAAAGGATATCGGATTCAGATATATCTCTACACATCCGCTCTTTGGACCATATTCTTCTCCCACGGGTGAGAAGGTCGTGTTGATACCAAGTGAGACAGGGTATAGTGCAATAGATGAGGCAATGTCTCTTTGGCTCTCGATAGGTGTAGAACCGGTTGTAGCAACACTGGATGAGCATGAAAAGGCCATGGCAGTTGTCCAAACTTTGACGCATTTTCTTCTAATGGCTTATAGCAAAGCTGTTGAAAAGTTCTCAAAAGAGATGGGAGTCGATGTCACAAGATTTGCTACGCCAACATTTAGAGATGTGTATGCTGTTGTGGCTAGATTGAAAAAGATTTGCAATACTGTTGAGGAGATCCAGAGGGAAAATCCATATGCACAGGAAATCAGATCACGTTTTTTGGATATATCAAGAGAACTGTCTTTTAATGCTGGTAGAGGTCTATGCTCTTCATCCTAAAAAGCAATTCAGATCCATCGCAATTGGTAGAGAAGATAGTGGCTAGATCAGCATCTTATAGAGTGGTCGACCTATATGGAAGGAGAATAGTTGTTGCATGGCCAGATAAGCTAGTTGAAGACATTGTTGATGACAGTGTCGAGGTGAAGGTCAAGCCCTCTAGACCATACCAGCTAGCGTCTAGTGAGTGGAAGAGGGATAAAACCGTAGTCGATGTTGACGGTGTTGAGATTGGTGGTAGAAGCGTTGTTGTTGCTGCAGGACCCTGCGCGATAGAGGATGAGGAGCTAGCTATAGAAATTGCAAAAGCTGTGAAAAGAGCTGGCGCAAAGATGTTCAGGGGTGGAGCTTACAAGCCTAGGACAAGCCCATACAGTTTCCAGGGTCTTGGGGAAAAAGGGCTCGAGATTTTGAAGAGAGTTTATGAGGAAACTGGGTTGCCCATAGTGACAGAGGTTATGGACACTAGAGACGTTGAGAAGGTGGCTAGATATGCCCACATGCTTCAGATAGGCGCTAGAAACTCTCAGAACTTTCATCTGCTTAAAGAAGTTGGGAAAAGCCGCAAGCCAGCGCTACTCAAAAGGGGTATGGCAATGACCGTTGAGGAGTGGTTGTTGGCGGCAGAGTACATGCTTCTAGAAGGGAATGGAAATGTGGTTCTATGTGAGAGGGGGATAAGATCATTTGAGAAAAGCACCAGATTCACACTTGACATAGCGTCGGCTGTATATACGAAGACCGTTACACACCTACCAATAGCTGTTGATCCTAGCCACCCTGCTGGAAGAAGAGACTTGGTAGAGCCTCTGGCCCTAGCAGCTGTTACAGCAGGAGCGGATATGCTGATTATAGAGGTTCATCTATCACCTGAAAAGGCTTTGAGCGACAATGAACAGCAGCTAACAATAGAGATGTTCGAGAAGCTTATGACAAGGTTAAAAGCTGTTGCAGAAGCTGTTGGAAGATCGGTATGAGGGTCTTAAGCAAGGTTTTGTGCTGTCAAGAGACGAAGGCGTTTATAGGGAGGGGGGCGCTGGAGAAGGCTGCTGAGGAGATTCCGGAAAAGGCTAAGATACTTCTCGTCAGACAAGATGTTTTAGAGCCCTCGCCCATTCTAAAGGTTTTTAGGAACATTGTTGACGAAGTTGTCTTGAAAGGTGGTGAAGAGGCTAAGGATATAGAGGTTGTATTGAAGATTGTAGAGAGAATGCATGAAGCAGGCATTCAAAGAAGTGACTATGTGGCGGCCTTTGGGGGTGGGACGCTAACAGATGTAACAGGATTTGCGGCATCCATATATCTTAGAGGCGTCAACTTTGTTGCCATACCAACAACCCTTCTTGGCATGGTAGACGCTGCTATAGGCGGGAAGAATGCTGTAAACTTTAAAAATGTGAAGAATGTTCTTGGCACATTCTACCAGCCTAGAATCATAGTGGCCGACACAAGGTTTCTTGATACACTTCCACAGCAGGAGTATGTAAACGGCTTAGCTGAGGTAATAAAATATGGGCTCGCCTTAGACAAAGAATTGTATGAATTTCTCAGGGGCAATAGTGAAAAGATTCTTAGCAGAGATGAGGAGGCGCTTGAAAGAGTTGTTGAGAGGTCTATAGCTGATAAACTGTTTGTGGTGGAACAGGATGTTTTTGATGTTAAGGGCATTAGAATTGTGTTGAACTTTGGACATACTGTAGGCCATTTAATAGAGTCTCTATCAGGCTTTTCTATAAGCCATGGAAAAGCTGTGGCAGTTGGCATGGCCTACGAATCTCTGGTTTCAGCTTTGATGGGCCTCTCAAGCTATGATGTGCATAGAGAAATAGTTGAAATGCTCAAGATGTATGGTCTGCCGGCAAGTCTTAGAGACCTTGGCATCGAGCTACCTAGAGACCCGAGTGTCCTGAAAAGCGTTGTGGCTAGAGATAAGAAGGCTGGTTGGAGAGGTCTAACAATACCAATTGTAACAGAAGTTGGTAGGTGGAGGTCTGTAACAGTAGATGTGGATAGCTATGTAGAGGCTCTGGTAAAATGTTTTGGATAGACTCTTCAACAAAAATATTCGGTATTTTGGGAAGAAACATAGGCTATACACTCTCCCCAGCTATACACAACTACATCTTCAGAGAGGTTGGCTACAACGCTGTTTACCTCGTTTTTGATGTTGCTGAAGAGAAGTTCGATTATGTTGCCAGGGCCCTTATAGACATTTGCGAGGGGCTCAATGTAACGATACCGTATAAAGAAAGGATTATGCAGTATCTAACCTCGTTCGACGCTTCTGCAGAGAGGGTTGGCGCTGTCAATACTGTGTATAGAGGTAGGGGCTACAACACAGACTACATAGCATTGAAAAAGCTTGTCGAGCCCCATAAGGAGCTTCTCGAGAATGGGGTTTGCTATGTTTTTGGGGCTGGGGGAGCAGCTAAAGCTGTTGTATTGGCACTGGGAGAAAGGGGCTGTAGGATAAGGATTGTCAACAGATCTAGTGATAGAGCAGAGAGGCTGGTTAAGGAGCTTAGAAAATATGTTGATGTGGAGATGTCCAGTGCTTCAGCATGTAGAGAGGCAGCTGTAGTTGTTAACGCTACCCCAAACCCAGACTTTGTACCGGATAGCTGTTTCCATGGGGGCCTCAAGCTAGCTATAGAGCTTGTCTATAGACCTGTAGAAACATCTGTTGTTAGAAGAGCCAGAGGCGTGGGGGCAGCTGTGATCAATGGGCTGGAGATACTTGTTGGCCAGGCTCTTGAAGCACAGAGGATATGGCTTGGAATAGACTTTCCAAGCGAAAAGGTTGTGGCGCACCTCCATGCCAGGAAACTCATTTGGTAAAATGTTTAGAATTACAACATTTGGCGAAAGCCATGGGCCGCTAATAGGGGTTGTCGTAGATGGTGTTCCAGCTGGTCTGCCAATATCAGAAGATGACATAAACTTTGAGCTATCATTTAGAAGACCTGGCTATGCATATACATCGCCGAGAAGGGAACAGGATAGAGCTAAGATTGTCAGCGGGGTCTTCAACGGCAGAACCACTGGAGCGCCAATAGCAATTGTGGTTGAGAACACAGATGTTGATTCTAGTTACTACGAAAAGATGAAATACACCCCGAGGCCTGGGCATGCAGATCTTCCATACATATTTCGCTATGGCTTTGAGAACTGGGATTATAGAGGTGGTGGAAGGGCTAGCGGCAGAGAGACTGTGGCAAGGGTTGCAGCAGGAGCTATAGCCAAAAAGCTTCTCATGTTGCTAGATACGAAAGTGGCTGGCTGTGTAGAGGCTGTTGACGGCACTAGAATCAAAGAGGGTATAACATTTGAAGATGTTCTCAAATCTAGATGCAGAAGATTCAGGGCTTGTAAGGAGGAGTATGAAGTGACATTCCAAAAGATTTTGGAAGAGGCCATTAAAGAAGGTGATAGTGTGGGGGCGCTAGTTAGAGTGGTTGTAGATGGTGTTCCAAGGGGTCTGGGGGAACCCGTTTTCGATAAACTCAAAGCCGATCTAGCCAAAGCAGTCATGTCAATACCTGCTGTTATCGGCTTCGAACTTGGTATAGGGTTTGAAGCCGCCTATAAGAGGGGTAGTGAGGTGTCTGACGAGCTCATAGTCGTTAACGGCGATATCAGGTGGAGGAACAATTTCTATGGGGGGATAGTAGGCGGTATATCAACTGGGGAGCAGATAGTTTTTAGATGTGTCTTCAAGCCGACAAGCTCGATCAGAAAACCGATAAAGACAGTCGATATTAGAACACTTGAGGAAAAAACCATTGTTGTTGAGGGAAGACACGATCCGTGCATTGGTATTAGAGGTGTTGCTGTTGTAGAGGCCATGACTGCTATAACCCTGGTCGACCACGCTATCAGATCTGGTCTAATACCTTCGACACGGCTTAGCCAAAAAGATGCTGATGTTGTTGAGGATAGGTGGAAGAGGTATAGGGAGATATGTCAGCATGGGGAGGGATATCAATAGTTAATGCCATACCCTCTGGCCTAGGATCGGCAGCGGCCATAGATATGAAGACACGGGTAAAGATTAGATCTTGTGGCGATGCTGCGACAAATACATCGAGACTTGTTGAAACAATAATAAACTATTTCACAGCTAGATATGGATTGCCCAAGGTGTGTGTGGAAATAGAATCTGATGTGCCGATGGGAAGCGGTTTAAAGAGTAGTAGCTCGGTGGCGGTAGCGCTAATAGATGCTCTGAGAAGACACTTTTCGCTAGAAGAGCTTGATGTTCCTAGACTTGCAGCAGAGCTATCGAAAATAGCGGGAGTGTCTATAACGGGCGCCTTAGACGATGCAGCTGCGGCGTACTATGGTGGAATTGTATTCACAGATAATACAAACATGAAGATTCTGAGGGTTGTAGACAACAAATCCGAGCTTGCAGCAGTTGTTCTTCTACCAAAAAATGTTCAAAGACCTCAAATAGATGTTGAGAAACTTAGAAGGTTTTCCCACATATTTGTAGAGGCCTACAACATTGCTGTGCAGGGGGAGATACTAAAGGCCATGACCATAAATGGGCTTGCCATAGCCAGGCTTCTAAACTATCCAGAGGATATCCCGAGGAAGGCCCTCGAACTCGGTGCTCTGGCAGCAGGGGTCTCGGGCAACGGCCCTGCGATCTTCGCTGTTTGTAGGCTTGGCGACGAAGGGCCTGTGTTAGATCTCTTTGGCAGGTATGGTGAGGTATATATGCATAGATTTGTTAGACTAGGTGAAAAACCTTGAGGGCTGTGATAAGAAAGTCTATCATACGTGGAAAAGTCTCTGCACCACCATCGAAAAACTATGCAATTAGACTAGTATTCTCATCGCTATTCACAGACATTGCTCTTGACAACCTTATGCTATCTGACGATGTTGCAGACGCATTAGATGCTATATCTGTTTTTGGTGTTAGATTCGATGGGAGGAGATTCATAAGGCCAGAGAGAATTGCTCTGCACAGTGATAGGATATATTTAAGGGGTTCTGCAACTGTTTTAAGAATGCTGATACCGATTGCAGCTGTTGTTGGTGGTAAAATCTATATAGATGGCGGTGAGTCGCTTAGGAGGAGACCCATCAAGGCTGTGGTAGAAGCTTTGTCTAGCAGGGGGGTCGCGTTTTCAAATAATTCTCTGCCTACTGTAATGGAGGGGAGGCTTAGAGATACGTACATAGAGATTTCTGGTCATGAGAGTAGCCAATACATAAGCGGGTTTATGATAGCATTTGCTATGGTGGGCGGCGGGACAATAAAGATTATCCCGCCTTTGGCTTCAAGGAGATACGTAGAGCTGACGGCAGAGGTTCTAACTGTCTTGGGGGTGGATGTCAAGATGTATGAAAATAGAATAGATGTTAATGTTGCTGAGAAGCTGAGGGGGTACACAGGTAGTGTGCCAGGCGACTACCTGTTAGCATCATTCTATGTATCCTCAGCCCTTTTGACAGGAGGTGAAATAGCTGTTGGCAACCTAGCTAATCTGGCTGGCGATGCAAAGCCCCATAGGGTGGTTGATGCTTATAGAGAGATGGGTGGATATAGCCTGTACAGCAATGGGGTTTGGCATGCAAAAGCATCTGACGACTATTCGGGTATAAGAATCAATGTTTTCGATGACCCGGATCTAGCAGTGTCTATAGCGCCTCTAGCGGCTGTGGCAAGGGGTGAGACTGTTATCGAGGGTATAGAGAATTTGAGGATAAAGGAAAGTGATAGAGTCGAAACTATAGTGTCGACGCTTAGAGCCTTTGGCGTGGATGCGTATACAAGGGGCAACGCCATTCATATAATTGGTGGGGAGCCTCGCGAGACAAGCATCTATTGTCCTGACGACCACAGAATCGCCATGATGTTTGCAGCAATAGCCCTTAGGGCTGGGGGCTCCATAGACAAGGCTGAGTGTGTCAATAAAAGCAATCCGGGCTTCTGGAGAGACTTAATATCGTTGGGTGGAAATATAGATGTGTTCTAGCAGGGTAGGTGCATCAACTAGACGCCCACTTGTTGTAGCATCTATTCCCATAAAAAGCCTAGAGGATCTCGAGACAGCTCTCTCAATCAGCGATGCAGACTATGTCGAGATTAGGCTAGACTACTTCGATAACCCTAGCAGTATAGACTACACCGTGTTCAGGGGTAGGAATGTCATAGCAACTCTCAGGGAGTACAGTGAGGGGGGTGCAAAAATATTTGATCCAGAGTTGAAGAAGAGGTTGATAAGGCTTTGGAGAGAACTTGGCATACTATACGATGTTGAAATAAGCTTTGTGGAGAGACATGGCATCGAATATGAAGACGCTATTGTGTCTATCCATCTATTTGATAAACCGAGGTCGCTTCTCGAAATAAAAAACAGTGTAAAAAAGTATGTTGACAAGGCATTTGCTGTAAAGATAGCTACAACACCTTTCAAAGGCTATAAAAAGTTCTTGGCCAGCCTACTTGAGTTAGGCGACAACATAGCTGTTATGCCCATGTCAACAGACCCTGTAGAGAGAATAGCTTTCGCATTACTAGGCTCAAAACTTGTCTACGGCTATGTGACAGAACCTACAGCCAAGGGTCAGATGCATTACAGAAAAATCCTAGAGATAATCAAAACTCTGTTTACATAGTCGTTACCCACAGCACCAACCACATACGCTTCAACACCTAGACGAGCACACCCAACAGCCCGATTCGCCTCCTGCCCCAGATAAACAGCGTAGCCATCGCCAACAACAGTTTCATCTAGCCGCAGAAACCTCTTCACCTTAACATAGAAACCAGCGTGTATACTGCCGACAACAGCTAGCCCCTGCTCCTGCAATAGCTACAGTTTTCTAGTCCACTAAAACATAAAGCAGATGTCTTGCAATCCAGTTAAACTGTTTTTTTATGGAGAAGATAATTCTTTGGCGTGGCGACCGGGATTTGAACCCGGTTAGAACTGCTATACAATCAAAGTTCCTAGGATGTATGAGATCTTTACAAGAGCAAGCAATAAGGTTTTCTCAAAAGTTAAATGCTTTATTGTAGTCTACGACCCTAAGTGAGAATTTCTAGTTCATGCAAAGTTTTGTAATTTATCATGTCTTCTTAGAGAGAATGGTCTACCGTGGGAAAGAGCTAATGAAGAAAGACACTATGCCTCCTAGATCTAAAGAGGCGGATCTAAATGAATATAGGAGGTGTAGAGATGCTTAATCTATGGGATGACATGTCAAGGTCTCTCCAAACTATTTAGCCCTCTTCTTTTTCTCAAACCTTTGTACTATTGGCATTACAATAGACATAAACGCTGCCCACACAAGGGCTTGAAGTATTGAGTAGTTGAGTGGCTGTGGCTCTATATACCTCACATAGTGTGGGAGAATACTTAATACTAGCACATAAACAGGAATTGCCACAATAAGACCGCTAATAAACCACAAAACACATAATTTGATATATAATTTTAATTGAAAAAGCTTCACCTTACCACCTCAGCCAAGCGGGTAGCTTAGCGAATATCCTAAGACCACCAAGCCAACCACCAATTTTAGCGAGTAGAGGACCAGTAGCGGCGCCTATTGCAACATCTCTATCGTATTTTTTAATCAGGTCTCTAACATATATGCTTTTCTCAACGTCTAGTCCGGTTGTTGGCTCGTCTAGTATTAGGAGTTTTGGTTTGGAGGCTAGAACAGTTGCGACGGCGAGTATTCTTTTCATGCCCTTGCTATATGTTCTAATAGGCTTTTTCAAAGTGTTTCCGAGATCGCATATTTTGGCAGCTTCTTCAACAGCTTCTTCAAGCTTTGTACCACCAAACCTTAGGGAAAGCATAAACTTTATGAAGTCATAGCCAGTCAAATCCCTGTATGCACCAGCCTCTTCAGGCAGGTAGTTGATCATAGACCTAACACGAAGAGGCTCTTTAACAACGTCAACACCATAGACATAGACACTACCTCTAGTAGGCTTAATCAAAGTAGCTATAATCCTAAGAGTAGTTGTCTTACCACTCCCATTAGGCCCAACCAAAGCATATATCTCACCATCGCCAACAGTAAAAGAAAGGCCATCAACACCTACAGACCCCCTACCATAGACCTTAACAAGATCCCTAACAACAACAGCAGAC